>NZ_JBEPBM010000008.1:0-266151 GCF_040299205.1 Streptomyces sp. NPDC000983
CCGGCCCCCCCCCCCCCCCCCCCGGCGCCCCCCGCCCCTGTCAGTGCAGCCGATGCCACACTCTGGCCTTCGAGCCGGCAGCCGCATGGCCTATGACGGTTCGTCCGGCCGGTCCGTCCAGCTCCACCAGAGATGCCGCCCGGCACATCGTCACAGTGCCCGGCAGGTCCGCCGGCCATCGTCCTCTCGTTCGACGAGGACAAGGCCACCGGACTTCGCGGGGGTGGTACTCGGGGCAGGCCGGGGCGTCGTCGGTCACGCGGGGCGGCCTAACGAAGCGACCGCTTCGTCCCGAAGCAACTTGGACGGCCGCTCGGCCTCGGTCTGCCGCGCCTGCCGCCTGCGGAGTTGGTCCACAGGTGTGCATCGTTGTCCGCTGGTGTCCGTCCGCGTTGTCACTCAGTTAGACGCCATTTCGGGTGGTGTGATCTTCCGGCCGTCTGGTGTGGTGACGACTGGGCTTGTGCAGCGGATGATGCCGGACGGCTTGTGAGAGTTGTTCGAACGCGTGGTGTCGCCCGCGCCGGAACGTCCTCAGGGCGGTGGCCGGCGTCGGCATGGGGATCGGGAGGTGCTGGCTGCGATCATCTTCGTGGCCACCTCTGGGTGCACCTGGATGGCGGGCTGGACGCGCCGGGCGGCTTCCGCTACTTGCGGCTGAGGGTCTGGTAGTCCCCGTTATCAGGATCTCCCACGCTGCGCCGCATCTTCGGATGCGCCTCCGAGCCGCTGAATTCCCACGGGTTGCCGTCGCAGACGGTGGTCCACACCTGCTCCGCTTCCTTGTCGTCGGGATACGCGCCCCACTCGCCGGTGCCGCTGCACTCCGACACCTTGTCGCCGTCGTTATTGAACTCGGCAAGGTCGGTTGCGACGACGGTGCCGTCGTCCTTGAAGAGCAGGGTCCCGGTATCGCCCTCGGTCCAGGTGCCTACGATGTCGGCCCGAGCCAGTGTCTGCGGCTGCCATATGCACCCCGTGGCCAGCGTCAGCACCGCGACCGCCAAGACCACTTCACGCAACCCCGCAGCGACTGGCCCTCGTTCATCACGCATGACTCCCCCTTGCGTACGCCAAACCCTGGCTGCTTCGCACACCAGATCGTCAAGCGCTCACGCTGCCACGAAAGTTGAACATGTTCAACTCCGCTCGGTGCACACTGGCGGCCCCGCTCCACACCGCATTGAGCGGTGCACCTTGGCCGCTCGCCGTAAGAGGTCGTTTTCTCCCGATGTTTCATCCCGGAATTGGTGTTTGGTCCGTTGATGTCGGGTCGCGCCAGGAGATGGTGGCCTCGCCGGTGAGGCGGCGGGCCATGAGGTCGGTCATGGCGAGGTGGATCATGGCTTCGGAGCGGGCGGGCAGGGTCTCGTAGTCGCGGGCCAAGCGGCGGTGGAGCAGCAGCCAGCCGTAGGTCCGCTCCACGGTCCAGCGCTTGGGCAGGGGGTGAAACCCCTGGTCCCGGGCGTGCGTTGGACGATTTCCAGGTCGATGCCGAGTGTGGCGGCGTGCTCGACGAGGTGTTGGCGGTAGCCGCCGTCGACCCAGACCTTGCGGACCGTGGAGTGGGTGGCGGCCACATGGTCGATCAGGTGGGTGCCGGCGACGGAGTCCTGGACACTGGCCGCGGTGACCAGCACCGCAAGCAGGAGACCGAGGGTGTCGGTCACGATGCTCCGTTTCCTGCCGACGATCTTCTTCCCGGCGTCGATGCCCTGGCCGGAGAGGGGAACGCTGGTGGAGGTCTTGACGCTCTGCGCGTCGATCACACAGGCCGACGGGCTCGCGTTCCGGCCCTCCTTCTTCCGCACCAACTCCCTGAGGAGGCCGTTGAGCTGGGTGAACACCCCGCCCTTCTCCCATTTGGCGAAGTAGCCGTAAACCGTCTCCCAGGGCGGGAAGTCGTGCGGGAGGTAGCGCCACTGCACCCCGGTCCGGTCCACGTAGAGGATCGCGTTCATGATCTCGCGCAGGTCGTGCTCGGGCGGGCGCCCGATGTTCAGGGCGTGGCGCCGTCGCTCGGCCCGCCAGGCGGCCAGGACCGGCTCGATCAATGCCCAGCGGGCATCGGACAGATCACTTGGATAGGGGCGACGGTTCGTCATGACCTGGGCGTACTGCCAGGACGTGAGTGCGCCCAGGCGCGAAGGCGGGGCGGACGGAAGCTCGTCCGGATTCCGGAGCGTTTTGGGATGAGACAGGTACAAGCCGACCCCTGCCCCAACCGTCACCCCACCCGACCATCAGGCTCCGGCCGCACCGGTGACCTCACCAACGCAGCAGCCTCGTGAGACAAAAGCCAGACGATAGTGACGCATCCTGGGTGAAAACGACCTCTAAGAGGTCGTTTTCTCCCGATGTTCATCCCGGAATTGGTGCTTGATCCGTCGATATCGGGTCGCGCCGGATGATCCGCACCCCTTGGAGCCTCGGCGGCCGCCGACGAGACATCGACGCAGAGCACCTCGTGGTCCGCGTGCGCGTTGCGGAGCCGGAACGGACCAACGGCAGGCGCGCGCCGGGAGAGACCAAGTCCGGTGCGGGTGTCCGCGCGGTCGTACTCCCGGCCTTCCTCCACAAGGAGGTGGGGCAGCACCTCGCCTGGTTCGCCGAGCAAGGGTCTGACGGCCTGGTGTTCGTCGGTGAGAAGGGGGCGCCGTTCCGGCGGACCTCCTTCGGGCGGAAGTGGTGCCGGGCACGGGTAGCCGCCGGTCTCCCCGACGGCTTCCGCTTCTACGACCTCCGCCACACTGGGCACACGCTCTCAACCCGTTCGGGTGCCACTCTCAAGGACACGATGGTCCGCGCGGGCCAGTCCTCCGAGAAGGCTGCGCTGATCCATCAGCACTCCGACGAGGAGCGGCGGCGGGACGTGGCGGCCGGCCTCGACGGCATGGTCCGCTCGGAGCGTGCGAAGCGCCACACGGACGACTCTGCCCACCACAGCGAGAAACCCACCGGAAGCTGGCCGAGTTCCTATGGTGCGGATGTGGTGCGCGGATATCTCACTGGTCTAGACAGCAAACAACCCCCGGGTCATAGACCTGGGGGTTTCACATGGAGCGGGTGACGAGAATCGAACTCGCGCTCTCAGCTTGGGAAGCTGATGTTCTACCATTAAACTACACCCGCGTAAGACGCCGATCAGCTCGGTGTCGAATGCTCGCTCACTGTACCTCATGGCAGACCCCCGGTGCTCGGACCGTGGGGTCTGACGGCGTTTCAGGGGTGGGATGCGGCTGCGGGCGGCCGGAGTTGGGGCGTACGGTGGGGGCGTGGGAGAGGGTCCGGGCGGGACCGGGGTGCCGTCTGGAGAGCCGTCCCTTTGATCCCGTAATGTGGCCTTTCGTCGCCCGGCGGGCAGCAGCCGGGCGCGGCTCTTGGGGAAGGGACTCGAAGGACTTGATGGAGCGCACCGTCGTCCGATGTGCCGAGGGGCACGTCTTCAGCACCGCTTCGTTCCCGATGCAGCAGGCCGAGCGGCTCGGTCCCGGACGGCTGGTCCGGTGTCCGCGTTGTGCCCGGCTTCGCAGCGTCGTCCAGGTGACTTTGGAGAAGCAGCAGTAGCGGAAGCAGGAGCAGAGGTGCGCGGCGCCGTCCGGTTGCGGTCGGTCCGCGCACCTTGCGTATCCTCGGGGCGTGCTTCTCTCAGACAAGGACATCCGGGCCGAGATCGACGCCGGACGGGTACGGATCGATCCCTACGACGAATCCATGGTGCAGCCGTCCAGCATCGACGTACGTCTCGACCGGTACTTCCGGGTGTTCGAGAATCACCGGTACCCCCACATCGACCCCTCCATCGAGCAGAGCGACCTGACGCGGCTGGTGGAGCCGGAGGGCGACGAGCCGTTCATCCTCCACCCCGGTGAGTTCGTCCTCGCCTCCACCTACGAGGTCATCTCCCTGCCCGACGATCTCGCCTCGCGTCTTGAGGGCAAGAGCTCCCTCGGCCGCCTCGGCCTCGTCACCCACTCCACCGCCGGCTTCATCGACCCAGGTTTCTCCGGGCACGTCACCCTGGAGCTGAGCAACCTCGCCACGCTGCCGATCAAGCTGTGGCCGGGGATGAAGATCGGCCAGCTGTGCATGTTCCGGCTCACCTCGCCCGCCGAGGCCCCCTACGGCAGCGAGCGGTACGGGTCCCGGTACCAGGGGCAGCGGGGGCCGACCGCCTCGCGGTCCTTCCTCAACTTCCATCGGACCCAGGTGTGAGTGACGGCATGAGCGACGCGACCGCACGGGAGAACCTGACCTACGAGCGGTTCGGCGTCGCCGTCCGCGAACTCGCGCAGACCATCGCCGACGACGGGTACGTGCCCGACATCGTCCTGTCCATCGCGCGCGGCGGCGTCTTCGTGGCCGGCGGTCTCGCCTACGCCCTCGACTGCAAGAACCTCCATCTGGTGAACGTCGAGTTCTACACGGGGGTGGGGACGACCCTCGACATGCCCGTCATGCTCGCGCCCGTTCCCAACGCCATCGACTTCTCCGACAAGAAGGTCCTGATCACCGACGACGTCGCCGACACCGGCAAGACGCTCAAGCTGGTGCACGACTTCTGCCTCGACCACGTCGCCGAGGTGCGCTCCGCCGTCATCTACGAGAAGTCGCACTCGCTCGTGAAGTGCGAGTACGTGTGGCGGCGGACGGACGCCTGGATCAACTTCCCGTGGAGTGTGCTGCCGGTGGTGCGTAAGTCGGGGGAGCCCGTCGCGCCGTCGAAGGAAGCGCTCTGACCCGTCGCGTCCCGCCGGGCGAGTACCCCGTGTGGGACCGGGCGCTCGCGCTTCTGAACCGGGACCTGGCGGTGACGCTTCCCCGGCTGGAACCCCTGCGCCTGCTGGCCCTTCCGTCCCACGACGCGGATGAGCCGGAGGACGTGTACGTCGCCACGGCCGACGGCGAGTGGCACGGCAACCACCTGGACCCGAACTCGCGGGACAGCCCTGCCTCCGCGCTGGCGGGCGTCGCCGATGCCGCGCAGGAGACGGTCGTGGAGCTGCTGTGGCAGGCGTGGCCCCTGTGTCCCGAGCACGGCCTGGGCATGCATCCGAGGGAGGACGCGCGGGAGCGGCTGTCCTGGTGGTGCGCGGGAGAAGGGGCGCGTCGCGGTCCGGCTCATCTCCACGCGGCCGTGGGCGCACTCGACACCTCGGGCGAGCGGGTCCGTACACGGTCGCGCTGATGTCGAGGCGGGCGTCGCCGCCCTGACACGACCCGGGGAGTCCGGCGGGAACTCGATCCGGGGGATCGGCGAAGGACGGGTGAAAGCCCAAGTCTTCGAAGCGATCCCAGGACGAGAGGAGCCCCGATGACCGTCGAGCCAGGCGTCCGCACGGGGGCGGAGAGAGATGCCTCGGTGATAGCGCGGTCCCGGGACGAGCCCGAGGCGTTCGCCGTGCTCTTCGACCGGCACGCCGACGCGGTGCACCGCTATCTGGCCCGCAGGCTCGGCAGCGAGCCGGCCGACGACCTCATGGCCGAGACCTTCACCACCGCCTTCCAGCAGCGGCTGCGCTACGACCCGGCGCGCGCCCCCGGCGACGACGCCCGGCCGTGGCTGCTCGGCATCGCGACCAACCTGGTCGGCCGGCACCGCCGGGCCGAGGCCCGCCGGTTCAGGGCCATGTCCCGGGTCCCGGCGCCCGCCGACCACGAGGAGCCGCTCGCCGACCGGGCGGCGGCCCGGGTGGGGGCGCAGGCCGTGCGCCGCGAGCTGGCGGCGGCCCTGGCCGCGCTGCCCGCGCGCCACCGGGACGTACTGCTGCTGGTGGCGTGGGGCGGTCTCGGCTACGAGGAGGCGGCCGAGGCCCTCGGTGTGCCCGTCGGCACGGTCCGGTCACGGCTGCACCGGGCCCGCGGCAAAGTGCGCGAAGCGTTGGGCGGATCCGATCCGACGACCCTGCGAGAGGCATCCGGCCATGAGTGACGAACTCGAACTCCTGCGGGAGTGGGACGCGGACGCGGCCCCGCTCACCGAACCGGCCCGGGCGGCGGCCCGCCACCGCCTGCTCAACACCATGGCGCGCGCCGGGCGGAACCCCGCCGCCCCCACCCGCCGCCACGCGCTGCGCCTGGCGACGGCCGCGGTGGTCGCCCTGGCGGTCACCGGCACCGCGGTACTGATCGCGGAAGGAGACTCCGAAAAGGGCGGCGGCGCGAGCACGCCCCGGATGCACAACGCCGCCGCCGCGACGGTGCTGAACGGGGCGGCCGCCTGGGAGAGCGGGCGGGAGCGGCCCCGGGCCCCGCGCGACGACCAGTTCATCTACTCGAAGCGGATCATCCAGGAGACGGAGCGCGGCACCGGCGAGGTCAGGAGTTACACGGACGAGAACTGGGACTCGGTGGACGGCTCCCGGCGCTCCCTGACCATGGAACTGGGCCGGGTGATCTGGGAGAAGCCCCTGGGCGAGAGCAGCAGCGTGTGGCCGCCCAGGAAGTGGAGCGAGCTGGAGAAACTGCCCACCGACCCCGAGAAGCTCCTTCGCATCATCGGCTCGGGTACGTCCGGCAAGTCGCTCGGCGAGTTCACCGACTGGGACTGGTACGACGGCTACTTCATGCTCGGCGAGCTGCTGAAGTGGCCGGTCCTGCCCGAGGGGCTGCGCCCCGCCGCGTACGAGGCGCTGGCGCTGGTCCCCGGGGTCAGGGCGACGCCGGGGATGAAGGACTCCGCGGGGCGCCCGGGGGTGGGGATCTCGTATCCCGAGAGCGAGTTCTCGCAGGACAAGTACCTGATCTTCGACCCGGAGTCGTACGCGTTCCTCGGCTTCCGCGACGAGCGGACCTCGCGGTCCGGGAAGAAGACGTACACCCAGATCTCGCACGTCGAGCAGTGGGCGATCGTCGACCGGCTCCGGCAGCGGCCGTAGCGCTACGAAGGGGGCTCCCGGCGTCAGACGCCGGGAGCCCCTCTCGTCGCTGGTGAGACGGCTAGAACGTGCCCAGTTTCACGATCGACAGCAGGGCCAGCAGCTGGATCGCGGAGGCGCCCAGCGCCTTGGGCCACGGCAGGTCGTGGGAGCGGCTGACCATCACCGTCAGCAGGGCGCCGGCCGCCACCCAGGTGGCCCAGCCCAGGAGCTGGACGAAGGTCGCGTCGCCGCCGAAGAACATGGCCACCAGCAGACGCGGCGCGTCCGTCAGGGACATGATCAGCATGGAGAGGCCGACCGTGGGCTGCCAGGCGCCGTTGCCGCCGAGCTGGCGGGCCAGGGTGTGGGTGACCACGCCCAGGACGAACGAGGAGAGCACCATCGCCACGCCCGTGGTCAGGACGATGGGGATCGCGTTCGACAGGGTCGCGTTGATCGCGTCCGAGCGGGTGTCGTCGAAGCCGAACACCGCGAGCAGGCCGTAGAGGAACGACACGATCAGGGCGGGGCCCCACACCGGGTAGTCCCGCATCTGCAGGAAGGTCCGCGAGGGGGAGAGGAAGATGCCCTTGAGGAGTTCCTTCCAGGGCAGCCGGGGGCCGATCGGCACCGCGCCCGCCTGGTAGGTCCCGCCCTGGTTGTACGGGTCGTCGTGGACGGAGAACGCCTGGGTGTGGCCCGGGTTGTTCGCCGCGTACGGGTCCGGTCCGCCGTGTCCCTGCGGGTGCCGGCCGTCGTTGCCGAAGTACTCGGGCTCGCCGTGTCCGCCGTAGCCGCCGCCGGGTCCGCCGTGACCACCGCCCTGGCCGCCGTAGCCGCCGCCGTACGGCTGCTGCGGGGGCGGGGGGTAGCCGTACGACGGCCCCTGCTGCCCGTACGGAGGTTGTTGCGGTCGCGCTTGCGGGGTCCGGTTGTCCCGGCCGCCGCGTCCGATCCTGAATCCAGCCACGTCTTCGAACGTACCTGGTCCCGGCGGACGGTGTGCCGGGCCCGGTGGTCCGGGCCCGGCTTTGCTGCCGAGCTGTGACATCCCCTAAGGGGGAACGGGGGTTGGGCCAGGGGTCCCGCGGGCGTCAGTCCTGGAAGGAGCCGCCCAGTTCCGGCAGGGTGAACGCGCCGCTCGTCGTCGTACCGCCCGAGGCGCCCCGCAGGAGCACGCCGCCGCCCGCCGCGCCCACGCCCAGGTCGGCCTTGCCGTCCTTGGTCAGGTCCCGCAGACGCAGGGTGTGGCCGAAGGCGGCGTACGCCCCGTCGGCACCGGTGACGGTCTGTGCGACCCAGGTGGAGCGCGTGCCGGTCAGGCCGCCGGGGCCGCCGCGGAAGAGGTGCACGCCGCCCTGGTCCTCGTTGGAGCCGACGTCCTCGTGCGGGACGCCCACCGCGAGGTCCGCGTACCCGTCGCCGTCGGCGTCGCCGGCCGCGACGGCGTAGCCGAAGTTGTCGTCCCGCTCACGGCTGCCGGAGACACCGGAGCTGGCCTGGTTGTAGGTGTGCGAACCGCTCGGGCCGGAGGCGGTGCCGCGCCAGACCACGAGCGAGCCCATGCCGTCGTTGGAGTCGGGGCGGCCGAGGGCGATGTCGCCGTAGCCGTCCTTGTCGAAGTCGCCGATCGCGGCGCTGCCCGCGGCGACCGTCTTGGAGGCGCCCGAGGTCAGCCCGCCGGCGGCGCCCTTGAGGAACCAGACCCGCTCGACGGGGGTGTTGTTCACGAACTGCTCGCCGAGGACGACGAGGTCCGTCTTCCCGTCGCCGTTGACCTTGCCGGCGGCGAGGCCGTACGAGTACCAGCCCGCGCCCGTCTTGTCGATCTTGCTGACGGTGCCGGTGGTGCCGGACCTGGTGAACGCGCCCCGGTACAGCCAGGTCTCCATGCCGCCGATCACGGCGAGGTCGGGCGAGCCGTCCCCGGTGAAGTCCCCGGTGGCGACGTCGGCGCCGAAGTGGCCGTCAGAGCCGGTGCGCGGGGCGACGTTCGTGCCGCCGGACAGGCCCGACTTCGAGCCCCAGACGATGGTCACCGAGCCGCGGTAGCGCTGGCTGCCCACGTGCTCGGTCGGGTTGCCGACGACCAGGTCGGCGTAGCCGTCCTTGTTGAGGTCGGCACTGGCGAGGGAGGCACCGAACTGGTCGTCCTCCTCGCCGGTGCCGGGGATGCCCGCGGAGTCCTGGTGGAGGCGCTGGGGGTGCGCGGTGTCCGGGCCGGTGGCGGTGCCGTAGACGACGGTGACGGTGCCGCCGGTCCGGTCGACGTCGTTGTGACCGCCGTAGGCGAGGTCGCGGTGGCCGTCGCCGTTGAAGTCGTCGGAGTACCTGGCGACGGCCGCCGAGGCGGGCGCGGAGAGGAACAGGGGGGTGACGCCGGTCGCCAGCAGGGTGGCGGCGAGCGCGGCGGCGGTGCGTCGGGTCATGACGGGGGTCTCCTGTCGGGCTCGGGGGAGGTCGGGCTCCTGGGTGGCGCGTCAGGGCCCGGAGTGGGTGCGGGGCCGTGGCGGGTGCGTCACCTGGCGAGGGCCCAGCCGAAGGTGCTGCCCTTGAGGCCGGCGCCGGCGGCGGTGAGCGAGGTGGCTCCGGTGGTGGTCAGGCCGGTGGCGGAGCCCCGCAGGTAGGTGACGGAGCCGTTCGTGTTCTCGTAGCCGGCGCCGGTGACCAGGTCGGCCCTGCCGTTCTTGTCGAGGTCGAGCAGCCGGACGGAGATGCCGAAGGCGTCGCCCTTCTCGGCGGTGCCGGGCACGCCCGCGGTGTTCTGGGTGTACGACGTGGCGCCGGTGGCCGTCAGGCCCTGGGCCGAGCCGAACAGGACGGTCACCGAGCCGGCGTCGCGGGCGGTGCCGATGTCCTCGCCCCAGGCGCCGACGACGACGTCGGCGTACTTGTCGCCGTTGATGTCGCCGACGTCGACGGCGGAGCCGAACAGGTCGGCCTCCTCGTCGGTGCCGGGCACGCCCGGGGTGTCCTGGTGGACGACGGTGGGGGTCTGCGCGGGGTCGGGGCCCTGGGGGCCGCCGTACCAGACGGAGACGCGGCCGCCCTTGCGGCTGTCGGGGCCGGCGTAGTCGCCGAGGACGAGGTCGCCGTAGCCGTCGCCGTTGATGTCGCCGACGGCGCCGGGCTCGCCGTCGGCCCCGGGCAGCTCGACCATGGCGTAGTCGGACTCGGGGTGCGCGTCCCAGTTGCCGGGGTCGTGGCGGAAGTAGCGGATGTCGCCGCCCTCGTCGCCGTCGACCGGGAACGGGTACACGCGCTCGGCCTTCTTGTCGCCGGTCAGGTCGCCGGCGATCACCTCGTAGGTGCTGCCCAGCTCGCCGACGCCCTGATGGGTGAGCGGGGTGCCGGTGCGGGTGAAGGGGCCGCGGAAGAGGCGGGTGTGGGTCTGGCCGGTGGCGGTGACGTCCGTCTTCCCGTCACCGTCGAAGTCGCCGGTGGCGACGCCGCGGCCGTAGCCGCCCCACTCGGAGAGCTCCTCGGCGCTCGGCTGGGGCAGGCCGGAGCCGCCGCTCAGTCCGGACGCCCCGCCCCACAGGACGGTGACGGAGCCGACGCCCTGGCGGGTGCCGATGCTCTCGAACTCGGAGCCGACGACCAGGTCCGCGTAGCCGTCGGCGTTCAGGTCGCCGGCCGCCAGGCTCACGCCGAAGCGGTCGTCGGTCTCCGCTGCGCCGGGGACGCCGGCGGAGTTCTGGGTGATCACGGCCTTCTTGGCGCCGGACACCCCCGACGCCGTGCCGTACAGCACGACCACGGCCCCGGCGCTGCGCGCGGAGCCGACGTCGGCGGCCAGCGCGCCGATGGCGAGGTCGCGGTAGCCGTCGCCGTTGAAGTCGCTCGCGAGCCCGGAGGGCGCGGCGGCGGCGGGGGTGGCGGGCAGGGCGGTGAGCACGCCGGTGGTGAGGGCGGCGGCGATCACGAGAGTGCGCAAGACGTGGCTCCGGTAGGGGGCCCGCACGCGGGGGTGCGGGCCCGTGGTGGCGGTGCGGCCGGTCAGTCGGCGAAGATCGCGCCGAACTGCGGGGTGCCGGTCGTCGAGACGCCAGAGGTGCTCGGCGAGACGGTCCGGGAACCGGTGGTGGTGATCTTCGTACCGCTGGAGGGCAGGTAGGTGACGGCGCCGTTGCCGGCGTTCTCGCCGGAGCCGACGACCAGGTCGGAGCGGCCGTCGCCGGTGACGTCGTCGAGCTTGACGTCCATGCCGAACAGGTCGTCGTCCTCGTCGCTGCCGGGGACGCCGGCGGTGGACTGGGCGAAGGACTGGCCCCCGGAGGTGGTGTTCAGGCCGCTCGCGGTGCCGTAGAGGACGGTGACCGCACCGGTGTTGACGGCGGAGCCGATGTTCTCGCCCGCGACGCCGATGGCCAGGTCGAGGAAGCCGTCGCCGTTGATGTCGCCGAGGTCCAGCTCGTAGCCGAACCAGTCGTTGCCCTCGGAGGTGCCGGGGACGTTGCCGGTGTCCTGGGTGATGCCGGTGGCGGTGCCGGGGCCGTCGACGGTGCCGTACGTCACCCAGACCTTGCCGCCCTTGGCGGAGTTGGGGATGGCCGTTCCGTTCTCGGTGGTGGCGTTCCACTGGGCGCCGCTGACGATGTCGCCGTAGCCGTCCTGGTCGATGTCGCCGATGGCGGTGATGACGCCGGGCTTCAGGGTCCGGATGCCGGACGTGGTCAGGCCGCCGGCGGAGCCGGGGACGAAGTAGTTGGTGTTCCAGCCGTAGTCGGTCTGGGTCTCGAAGCCGTCCACGACCACGTCGGTGCGGCCGTCGCCGTTGACGTCGCCGGCGGTCAGGTTGACCGGGCCGTCCGCCTCCGAGCCCAGGATCGGGGGCTTGAACGTGTAGCGGCCGCCGGGGGTGCCCGTGCCGGGGAAGCCGCCCTTGAGGACCTGGACGGTGGCGATGTTGGTGCCTACGGCCAGGTCGGTCTTCCCGTCCCCGTCGAAGTCGCCGGCGGCCAGGTTCTGACCCCAGTGGTCGTGCGAGGAGGGGGTCGGGTCGGCGACGGTGGAGCCCTTGCCGGTGATGCCGGAGGCCGATCCCCACAGGATCGCGAGGCTGCCGGCGTCGGTGTCCGAGCCGATGTCCTCGCCCATGGAGGCGACGGCGATGTCGTCGTACCCGTCGCCGTTGAAGTCGGCGTACTCCATCTCAGAGCCGAACAGGTCGCCCGTCTCGGCGGTGCCGGGCACACCGGCGGTGTTCTGGCTGATGGTGGAGCGCTTGGCGGACGAGATTCCGGTGGCGGTGCCGTAGAGGACGACGACCTGGCCGGCGTGCTTCTTGCCGTTCACGTACGAGGCGTACGCGGAGAAGGCGACGTCGCCGTAGCCGTCGTTGTTGAAGTCGGCCTGCGCGACGACGGTCGAGTCCGCGGCGGTCGCGGTGGCGGCCGTGAAGGTGAGCAGCCCGCCCGTCAGCGCGGCAGCGGTGGCCGTCGCGAGGGCGAGTCGCACTGTCTGGTGCATGCGGGTTCTCCTGCGGCATGCGGGGACGCCCGGCGGGGCGTCCACAGTCGATGGGGGCGCGGCCGGTCGTGTTCTCCGGGAGTCGTCCCGGGCTTCACATCTCGGTCGGCGATCAGGAGACCCGCATGTACGGCCGAGGGTTGTACGTGAGTTCGGTTATTTTTTGAATCACCTGTGACCGGGGTGTGGCTCAGTGGCCGAGGAAGGCCGCCGTGGTGAAGGTGACCGTGGGTTTCGCGGCGATCAGGCCCCGTTCGTTCCCCGGGTAGACGGCGACGAGGTCGCGGGTCTCGCTCCGGTACGTCCGGACGGTCAGGTCCGCCCGTCCGTCGCCGTCGAGGTCCGCCACCGACACCACGCGGGTGGTTCCGGTGCCGGGGGGTTCCACGGTGACCGGGTCGGTGGCGAGTCCTGCCGCACGGCCGGGGAAGAGGCGCAGCCGGGCGCCGCTGGAGACGAGTTCGGCGAGTCCGTCGCCGTCGAAGTCGGCGGCGTCGAGCATCGAGCCGGGGGAGGCGAGGGCGGCGCGGGCGGCGGTGGGCAGGTCGTAGCGCAGGGACGTTTCCCCCATGGTGCCGACGGCGGCGTCCTGGGCCTTGCCCTTGCCGAAGTTCCCGACCGCCACGTCGATTCCGGAGGGCAGGGTGGCCCCGGTGCGGGTCGGTCCGGCCGGTCCGCCGAGCACCACGGCGGTGGGGCCGGAGCCCTCGGCGGTACGGACGAGGAGGTCGTCGTAGCCGTCCCGGTCGACGTCGGTGGCGGGGCCGGTGGGGATGTTGCCCGGGGAGGGGATCGGGTCGCCGGCCGCCTCGGCGTTTCCCTCGCGGGTGAACGGGCCGCGCAGGAAGCTCAGCCGGCCGCCGGAGGCGTGCAGGACCAGGTCCTGCACGCCGTCGCCGTCGAAGTCCCCGCACACCGGCTGGTCGGGCCAGTCGTTGCCGACGCGGGCCCGGCCCGGCACGACCAGGGTGACGGCCTTGCCGGCCAGGCCCTTCGGCGAGCCGAAGAGCAGTTGGAGGGGGACCGGCGGCTGGCCCTGGCCGTCGTAGGGCGGGTCGGTGGAGACGACCAGGTCGGTGAAGCCGTCGCCGTCGAGGTCGCAGGTGGCCTCCGCCTCGAACACGGCCGGCAGCTGCCCGTCGACGGCGGCGGCGTACTCCTCGGGGGAGAGCAGCTGACGGGTCGCCGGGACCGGGCCGCGGGCACCGCCGTAGACGATGCCGATGCCCGGGTCGTCGGCGTGCGCCTGCGCCTTGGCCAACTGGTCGAGGACGAGGTCGCGGTGGCCGTCGCCGTTGAAGTCGTCCTGGACCCGGCTGCCGTCGCCGCGCGGTACGGGCAGCCGGGCCGTGCCCTGGGCGACCCGCACGGTCGGCGAGGGCGCGCCGGCCGCGGGGTGCTGGGCGGGCCCGCAGGCGCTGAGGAGGAGCAGGGCCGAGCAGCAGCCGAGCGCCGCAGAACTGGTCCGACCGCTTCGCACGCCCATCACTCTTCTCGTCAGCATCACCGGTAACGACCTCGACATGATGCATGTGTTCGAGAGCGGGCGACAGTGGCTACCCGGACAGGGATGGTGTTCCGCGCCACGTCGCTTGAGTACTCGTACTCATGTCCGGCCGCGCCCGCCGGTCCAGTCTGGACCCAACGAACCACGGACCGACCCGGAGGGGACCGCGAGATGCCGAAGGACTCCCGAGCACGCCGACTGCTCGCCCTGGCCACCGACACCTGGCCCGCCCGCGGCTACTGGGCGCTGATGGCCGGCTCGGTGGCGGCCGCGATCGCCGCCCCGGACAGCGCCCTCGCCCAGGCCCATGTGCTGCTCACGGCGCCGCTGTCCACCATGGCGATCTTCGTGCCGGTCGGTCCCGGCACCGAGGGCGGCGGGGCGGTCGAGGCGCTGGCCGTCGGCGGGTTCGCCGGCTGGCTGCTGCTGAGCGCGCTGCTCAACGCGGCCGCGCTGGGCGCCCTCACCCACCACGTCCGCGAGAGCCGCGCCGCGCGCCACGCGTGATGCCCGCTCCGGACGACTCCCCGTACGACCCTGCGCACGACCCCCGCACTCCGGCGAACGAACAGGAAAAAGGACCCGACATGAAGCGCTCCGCCCGCCCCCGCCGCGCGATCCGCACCCTGCTGGCCCCCGCGACGGACAACTGGCTCTCGCGCGCCTACCTCGCGGTGGTCGCGGCGGCGCTCGGCTTCTTCGTCTACGCCGTCCACTTCTCCCAGGACCCCGGCTTCGCCGGTATCTACCCGATCATCACCACGGCGCCGCTGAGCTTCCTCGCCCTGACGCTGGCGATGCCGCTCCAGGGCATCGAGTGGCTGTCCACGCTGGTCTTCTCGCTGGCGACGATCGGGTCCGGCCTGGTCAACGCCACGTTCCTGGGCCTGCTGGCCCGTCGGCTGCGGACCGGGGCGGCGCGCCCGGCCGCGGGTCACTGACCGGGCCGACTGTCACCGGTGGGCCGCCGGCCGGGCCACCGGTCACCGGTGGGGCCGGTCACCGGTAGGGCTGGTTCTGGGGCTGCCCGTACGGCTGGGCGGTCCCGGCGGCCTGCTCCTGGAGCCGCTCGGCCTGCTCCTTCGCCAGGTTCTGCTCGGCACCGCAGAAGGTGCACTGCATGGAGTACTTGGTGGAGAAGGGGAACAGCGGCACGAAGAACAGCGTGAACTTCGTGACCCGCTTGCGCAGGGTGTGCGCGGCGGGGTTGCCGCACCGGCCGCAGACCAGGGTGAGTATCGCGAGCTGGTACAGGTAGCCCTTGCTGCCGAAGATGATCATCGGTGTGCTGCCTCCCGGTCGGTTCCCTTCCCACAGTGTCCGTGATGGCCCGGCGGATGCGACAGGGACGGCGGGTGTGAGAAAGACGGCCCGGGCGGGCGCGACGGCCCGGGCGGGAAGGACGGATGCCCCCGCCGGGAAGGCGGGGGCATCCGTCGTGTGCGTCGTGGTGCGGTTACTTCACCGGCTCCGGCTCCGGCTCGTTCTCCGTCTCCGCCGCGTCCTCGGGGTCGACCGGGGTCTTCACCGACTCCAGCAGCAGCTGGGCGACGTCGACGACCTGGATCGACTCCTTGGCCTTGCCGTCGTTCTTCTTGCCGTTCACGGAGTCCGTGAGCATCACCAGGCAGAAGGGGCAGGCCGTCGAGACGATGTCGGGGTTGACGGAGAGGGCCTCGTCCACGCGCTCGTTGTTGATGCGCTTGCCGATCCGCTCCTCCATCCACATCCGCGCGCCGCCGGCGCCGCAGCAGAAGCCGCGCTCCTTGTGGCGGTGCATCTCCTGCTGGCGCAGGCCCGGGACGGCGGTCATGATCTCGCGCGGAGGCGTGTAGATCTTGTTGTGACGGCCCAGGTAGCAGGGGTCGTGGTAGGTGATGATGCCCTCGACCGGGGTCACCGGGACCAGCTTGCCCTCGTCCACCAGGTGCTGGAGCAGCTGGGTGTGGTGGATGACCTCGTAGTCGCCGCCGAGCTGCGGGTACTCGTTGCCGATCGTGTTGAGGCAGTGCGGGCAGGTGGCGACGATCTTCTTCGCCGACTTCGGCTTCTTGGTCTCCGGGTCGTCGTCGTCCTCGCCGAACGCCATGTTCAGCGCGGCGACGTTCTCCATGCCGAGCTCCTGGAACAGGGGCTCGTTGCCGAGGCGGCGGGCGGAGTCACCGGTGCACTTCTCGTCGCCGCCCATGATCGCGAACTTGACGCCCGCCATGTGCAGCAGCTCCGCGAAGGCCTTGGTGGTCTTCTTGGCGCGGTCCTCCAGGGCGCCGGCGCAGCCGACCCAGTAGAGGTACTCGACCTCGGAGAGGTCCTCGATGTCCTTGCCGACGACCGGGACCTCGAAGTCGACCTCCTTGAGCCACTCCAGGCGCTGCTTCTTCGCCAGGCCCCAGGGGTTGCCCTTCTTCTCCAGGTTCTTGAGCATCGTGCCCGCCTCGGACGGGAACGCGGACTCGATCATCACCTGGTAGCGGCGCATGTCGACGATGTGGTCGATGTGCTCGATGTCCACCGGGCACTGCTCGACACAGGCGCCGCAGGTGGTGCAGGACCACAGGACGTCCGGGTCGATGACGCCGTTCTCCTCGAGGGTGCCGATGAGGGGGCGCTCGGCCTCGGCGAGGGCGGCCGCGGGCACGTCCTTGAGCTGCTCCTCGGACGCCTTCTCCTCGCCCTCCATGTTCTTGCCGCCGCCGGCCAGCAGGTACGGGGCCTTGGCGTGCGCGTGGTCGCGCAGCGACATGATCAGGAGCTTCGGCGAGAGCGGCTTGCCGGTGTTCCACGCGGGGCACTGCGACTGGCAGCGGCCGCACTCGGTGCAGGTGGAGAAGTCCAGCAGGCCCTTCCAGGAGAACTGCTCGACCTGGGAGACGCCGAAGACGTCGTCCTCGCCCGGGTCCGCGAAGTCGATCGGCTTGCCGCCCGAGGTCATCGGCAGCAGCGCGCCCAGCGAGGTGGCGCCGTCGGCGTTGCGCTTGAACCAGATGTTCGGGAAGCCGAGGAAGCGGTGCCAGGCCACACCCATGTCGGTCTTCAGCGAGACCGTGATCATCCAGATGAAGGAGGCGGCGATCTTCAGCGCGGCGAAGAAGTAGGTGAGGTTCTGGAGCGTGGAGAGGTCCAGGCCCTCCAGCGCCGAGACGACCGGGTACGAGATGAAGAACGACGCCTCGTAGCTGTCGACGTGGTGCTGGGCGCCTTCGAGGGCGTGCAGCATGAAGATGCAGACACCGACGATCAGGATGACCGTCTCGACGAAGTACGCCTGGCCGGTGTTGGAGCCGGCGAACCGGGACTTGCGGCCCGCGCCGCCCGGCCGCGACAGCTGCCGCACGGCGATCAGGACGAGGATGCCGAGGACCGTCATGGTGCCGATGAACTCGACGAAGACGTTGTACGGCGCCCACTCGCCGACGATCGGCAGCAGCCAGTCGGCCTGGAAGAGCTGGCCGACGGCGTTCACGATGGTCAGCAGCAGCGTGTAGAAGCCGATCGCCACGAACCAGTGCGCGATGCCGACGACGCCCCAGCGGTTCATCCGGGTGTGGCCGAGGAACTCCTTGGCCAGGGTGATGGTCCGCAGGACGGGGTCGTCGGTCCGGGCCCCGGCGGGGAGCGGCTGGCCGAGCATCATGAAGCGGACGATCTGCAGCACGGCTCGGCCGAACAGGGCTACGCCGACTGCCATCAGGACCATCGACACGATGATCGCGGCGAGTTGCATGGAGGCTCCTCGGGCCTGCGAGGGTTCTTCGGGGAAATTACTAAGCGGTAACTTATGCAGTCCGTCTGAGACTACCCCCATCCTCCGCCGCACTGTAGCCAGCGCCTCGGTGATCTGTGTCGCTGAGGGTTGCCTTAAGAGGCGATCGCGTTATTCACCTCAAATTAGTGCATAGGCCGCTAATTTGGAGCCGCGGTGCACGGGGCCCCTCCGCATTCCGCCCTGGTCCCGCCGACCCTGTCCGTGCAGCTCGGGGCCCGGTTGCGCGTAAGGAGCGGATAAGAGTTGAGCCTCACAGACTCAGGTCTGTTGACCGGGCGGGGCCGGTCGTGCACACTTGAGTCCGTTCCACTCAAGTCAGCTGGAGGAATCAACCATGGCACGTGCGGTCGGCATCGACCTGGGCACGACTAACTCCGTCGTCAGCGTTCTTGAAGGCGGCGAGCCCACCGTCATCACCAACGCAGAGGGCGCCAGGACCACGCCGTCCGTCGTCGCCTTCGCCAAGAACGGCGAGGTGCTCGTCGGCGAGGTGGCCAAGCGTCAGGCGGTCACCAACGTGGACCGGACGATCCGTTCGGTGAAGCGTCACATGGGCACCGACTGGAAGATCGAGCTCGACGGCAAGGTCTTCAACCCGCAGCAGATGTCCGCGTTCATCCTGCAGAAGCTCAAGCGCGACGCCGAGTCGTACCTGGGCGAGAAGGTGACCGACGCGGTCATCACCGTCCCCGCGTACTTCAACGACTCCGAGCGCCAGGCCACGAAGGAGGCCGGCGAGATCGCCGGTCTGAACGTGCTGCGCATCGTCAACGAGCCGACCGCGGCCGCGCTGGCCTACGGCCTCGACAAGGACGAGCAGATCATCCTCGTCTTCGACCTCGGCGGCGGCACCTTCGACGTCTCGCTGCTGGAGATCGGCGACGGCGTCGTCGAGGTGAAGGCCACCAACGGTGACAACCACCTCGGTGGTGACGACTGGGACCAGCGCGTCGTCGACTACCTGGTGCAGCAGTTCAAGTCCGGTCACGGCGTGGACCTCGCCAAGGACAAGATGGCGCTGCAGCGTCTGCGCGAGGCCGCCGAGAAGGCGAAGATCGAGCTGTCCTCGTCCTCCGAGACCTCGATCAACCTCCCCTACATCACCGCCTCCGCCGAGGGCCCCCTGCACCTCGACGAGAAGCTCACCCGCGCCCAGTTCCAGCAGCTGACCGCGGACCTGCTGGAGCGCTGCAAGACGCCGTTCCACAACGTCATCAAGGACGCCGGCATCTCGCTCAGCGAGATCGACCACGTCGTCCTGGTCGGCGGCTCGACCCGGATGCCCGCCGTCGCCGAGCTCGTGCGCGAGCTGACGGGCGGCAAGGACGCCAACAAGGGCGTCAACCCGGACGAGGTCGTCGCCATCGGCGCCGCACTCCAGGCCGGTGTCCTCAAGGGCGAGGTCAAGGACGTCCTGCTCCTCGACGTCACCCCGCTGTCCCTCGGTATCGAGACCAAGGGCGGCATCATGACCAAGCTCATCGAGCGCAACACCACGATCCCGACCAAGCGGTCCGAGATCTTCACGACGGCCGAGGACAACCAGCCGTCCGTGCAGATCCAGGTCTACCAGGGCGAGCGCGAGATCGCGGCGTACAACAAGAAGCTCGGGATGTTCGAGCTGACCGGTCTGCCGCCGGCGCCGCGCGGTGTCCCGCAGATCGAGGTCGCCTTCGACATCGACGCCAACGGCATCATGCACGTGACCGCGAAGGACCTGGGCACGGGCAAGGAGCAGAAGATGACCGTCACCGGTGGCTCCTCGCTGCCGAAGGACGAGGTCAACCGGATGCGCGAAGAGGCCGAGAAGTACGCGGAGGAGGACCACGCCCGCCGCGAGTCCGCCGAGACCCGCAACCAGGGCGAGCAGCTCGTCTACCAGACGGAGAAGTTCCTCAAGGACAACGAGGACAAGGTCCCCGGCGACATCAAGACCGAGGTCGAGGCCTCCGTCGAGGAGCTGAAGGCCGCGCTCAAGGGCGAGGACACCGCCGAGATCCGCACCGCCACCGAGAAGGTCGCCGCGGTCTCGCAGAAGCTGGGCCAGGCCATGTACGCCGACGCCCAGGGTGCCCAGGCCGCCGGCGGCGCGTCCGCCGACGCCCCGAAGGCCGACGACGACGTCGTCGACGCCGAGATCGTCGACGACGAGCGCAAGGACGGTGCCGCGTGACGGAGGAGACCCCGGGCTTCGAGGAGAAGCCCGACGTCCCCTCCGGCGCCACCCCTGAAGACGCCGAGCCGAAGGCCGCCACCCCGCCCAACGGCGAGGGGGCGGCCCCGGCCGGGGACGTAACCGCAGACGCCGGCCTGATCGCCCAGCTGGACCAGGTCCGTACCGCGCTCGGTGAGCGCACCGCGGACCTCCAGCGGCTCCAGGCCGAGTACCAGAACTACCGCCGCCGCGTGGAGCGGGACCGGATCACGGTCAAGGAGATCGCCGTCGCGAGCCTCCTGACCGAGCTCCTGCCCGTGCTCGACGACATCGGCCGCGCCCGGGACCACGGCGAGTTCGTCGGCGGCTTCAAGTCCGTCGGCGAGTCGCTGGAGACCGTCGCGGCCAAGATGGGTCTTCAGCAGTTCGGCAAGGAGGGCGAGCCCTTCGACCCGACGATCCACGAGGCCCTGATGCACAGCTACGCGCCGGACGTCACCGAGACGACCTGCGTCGCGATCCTCCAGCCGGGGTACCGCATCGGCGAGCGCACCATCCGCCCCGCGCGGGTGGCCGTCGCCGAGCCGCAGCCCGGCGCCCAGACCGTCAAGGCGGACTCCCCGGAAACCGCGGAGGCGGGCGACGACAAGGAGAGCGGTGGCCCGGACGAGGGCTGAGCTTGAACCGATGAGGAAGGAGGGACGTCGAGGATGAGCACCAAGGACTTCATCGAGAAGGACTTCTACAAGGTCCTCGGCGTCCCCAAGGACGCCACCGAGGCCGAGATCAAGAAGGCGTACCGGAAGCTCGCCCGCGAGTTCCACCCGGACGCCAACAAGGGCAACGCCAAGGCCGAGGAGCGCTTCAAGGAGATCTCCGAGGCGAACGACGTCCTCGGCGACCCCAAGAAGCGCAAGGAGTACGACGAGGCTCGCGCCCTGTTCGGCAACGGCGGGTTCCGCCCGGGGCCGGGCGCGGGCGGCGGCAACTTCAACTTCGACCTGGGCGACCTCTTCGGAGGCGGCGCCCAGGGCGGCGGCGCGCAGGGTGCCGGCGGCTTCGGCGGCGGACTCGGTGACGTCTTCGGGGGCCTGTTCAACCGGGGTGGCTCCGGCACCGGCCGGGTGCAGCCGCGGCGCGGGCAGGACATCGACACCGAGGTCACGCTCTCCTTCACCGAGGCCATCGAGGGGGCGACCGTGCCCCTGCGGATGTCCTCGCAGTCCCCGTGCAAGGCGTGTTCGGGCACCGGCGACAAGAACGGCAACCCCCGGGTCTGCCCGACCTGCGTCGGCACCGGACAGGTCGCCCGGGGCTCGGGCGGCGGCTTCTCGCTGACCGACCCCTGCCCGGACTGCAAGGGCCGCGGCCTGATCGCCGAGGACGCCTGCGAGATCTGCAAGGGCAGCGGCCGGGCCAAGTCCTCGCGGACCATGCAGGTGCGCATCCCGGCCGGGGTCAGCGACAACCAGCGCATCCGGCTGCGGGGCAAGGGCGCGCCCGGCGAGCGGGGCGGCCCCTCCGGCGACCTGTACGTCACGGTCCATGTGGACGCGCACCCGGTGTTCGGCCGCAAGGAGGACAACCTCACGGTGACCGTCCCGGTGACGTTCGCCGAGGCGGCGCTCGGCGGGGAGGTCAGGGTGCCCACCCTGGGCGGCCCGCCGGTCACCCTCAAGCTGCCCCCCGGCACCCCCAACGGCCGTACCATGCGCGCCCGCGGCAAGGGCGCGGTCCGCAAGGACGGCACCCGGGGCGATCTGCTCGTCACGGTCGAGGTGAGTGTTCCGAAGGACGTGACGGGGAAGGCTCGTGAAGCGCTGGAGGCGTATCGCGAGGCGACCGCGGGTGAGGACCCGCGGGCGGAGCTGTTCCAGGCCGCGAAGGGAGCTTGATGCCAGATGGAAGGCCGTCGACGCAATCCGTATGAACTGACCGAGGAGACCCCGGTCTACGTCATCTCGGTGGCGGCCCAGCTCTCCGGCCTGCACCCGCAGACGCTGCGCCAGTACGACCGGCTGGGCCTGGTCTCCCCGGACCGCACCGCGGGCCGGGGCCGGCGGTACTCGGCCCGCGACATCGAACTGCTGCGCACCGTCCAGCAGTTGTCGCAGGACGAGGGCATCAACCTGGCCGGCATCAAGCGGATCATCGAACTGGAGAACCAGGTCGCCGCCCTCCAGGGCAGGGTGGCCGACCTCCAGTCGGCGCTCGACGGCGCGGCGGCCGCGATGCAGCAGCGGGAAGCGGCGGTCCACGCCTCGTACCGCCGCGACCTGGTCCCGTACCAGGAGGTCCAGCAGACCAGCGCACTGGTCGTCTGGCGCCCGAAGAGGCAGCAGGGCGACTGACGCCGGATCAAGTCACGCAAGGGGCCGCGGGTTTCACACCCGCGGCCCCTTCGTCGTGCCGTGCCACGTCTCGCTCTGGTGAAGCGATCCAGTGGTTGGGGAAGCCGGGCCCGTTTCGCCGGGCCCGGCTTCTGCGGTCACCGCGTCAGGTCCAGCTCCGTCGCGACGACGACCTGGGCCTCGCCGGTCATCTCGAAGGTGTGGTTCCAGGAGGAGTCGACGGCGTCGACGATGAAGCAGCTCTCCTCGCCGTCCGGCTCGGTCCGGTATGCGTACGAGGTGGTGTCGGCGCTGACGTAGTAGCCGGCGGAGAGGGAGCACACCCGCTCCTCCTCGTCGCCCCACAGCTCGCCCCGGCGGACGACGTAACGTGCGATGTCCTCGGCCGGGCTGGGGTCCCAGGTGACGTGGAAGCCGTACTCGGTCGGGGTGACCTCGACGCCGGTCACCGGGGGCGGCGGGGTCTCGTCGCGGCGCTTGCCACTGACGGCGGCGGAGCGGGCGGACTCGTTGCCGGCCGTGTCGAGGGCGGTCACCCGGTAGTAGTAGGTGGTGTCCTGCACGGCCGTGGTGTCCGTGTGGGAGTCCCCGGTGGAGGTGCCGACCCGGGTGTACGTCCCGTCCGCGCTCGCGGACCGGTACACGCGGTAGGAGGCGGCGCCCTCGACGGTGCCCCAGGTGACCCACAGCCCGTCCCCGACGGACGCGGTGCGCAGGGAGCCGGGGACGGCGGGGGCCGTCCGGTCGGCGGTGGTGACCGCCGGTGCGGCCGTTCCGGGGGACTCGTTGCCGGCCCTGTCGTAGGCGCGGACGGAGTACTCGTAGGCGGCGCCGGTCACCGGGAGGGTGGCGTCCGTGTACGAGGTGGAGGTCGTCGTGGCGAGGGGCGTGGCCGGGTACGAGCCGCCCTTCGCCCGCCGGTAGACGCGGTACCCGGCGAGGTCCATCTCCGCGTTCTTCGCCCAGGTGAGCTTCGCCCTGCCGGTCGCCCGGTCGTAGGAGACGGTGGCGCCCGCCGGCGTGAGCGGATCGACCGCGTCCACGGACGCGGAAGTGCGCGGTGAATAGCCGAATGTGACCTTGGCACTGCCCGTCCAGTTGACGTAGTCGACGCGCAGGGTGTGCTTGCCCCTGGGGATGGTCACGTTGACGGTCTTGGAGACGGTCGACGAGCCGTTGGTCCACAGGCTGATCTTCCGGGCGTCGGCCGTGCCGGGGTCCAGGTAGACCCGGACGCCGTCCAGGCCGGACGCGCTGAGGGTGAAGGGGCCGCCGGAGCCGAAGTCGCGGGTGACGCTCCAGCGCACGCCGAAGTTGTTCGCGGGCAGCCCCGAGGCGGGCGCGCCGGTGCCCCAGTTCTGGTCGACGACGCTGTCGCAGTCGGTCCGCTTCGGGGTGCCGGAGAAGGTGGTGTTCGCGTAGAACGTCCGCTTGAACACCGGGGAGGAGCAGGTGACCGCGGCGGCCGCGGGGGTCGCGGCGGCGGTGAGGGTCGCGGCCGCGGTGACGAGCACGACCGACGCGGCGGCCGCCGCGGTCGTGCGTCTGGCTGGGTTCATTCGGTCCTCTGAGTCGTGAGCGAACAGCTGAGCGAAGGCTGTCGTGATCACGACGCACAGGTGTGCGCATTGGTTGTACGGAAAGTGGACTCCGGCTCTCCGGAGGGGGCGGTGGAGAGTCCGTAACGGGTGTTTGGAGGCGATTCCGCCATACCTTCACAACTCAAGCGGAGCGTGGCGTTGCGGGTTCGTTAAGTGATTCCGCTTGACGCTGGGGGGTGCCGCCGCGTTGGCTTTTCAGTCACCTGGGTCGTAATGCTGCGCCCGCGTCCGGAAGGCACCAGAAGTGAGTTCCCCAATGCGTCGTATCGCCATATCCGTGGCCGCGTCCTCGATGACCCTTTCGCTGTCCGCCTGTGGCGCCCTCGGTGTGTCGGGGGACAGCGCCGACGCGAGCCCGACCAAGGGCGACGACATCACGGTGGGTCTGCTGCTGCCGGAGACGGCCAACACGCGGTACGACAAGTTCGACCACCCGATCATCCGGGCCAAGGTCGCCGAGCTCACCGACAACAAGGGCCAGGTCGTCTACTCCAACGCGGACGCCGACGCCGGTGAGCAGAGCAAGCAGATGCAGAAGATGATCGACGACAAGGTCGACGTCATCCTGCTGGACGCCGTGGACTCCAAGGCCATCGCGACCGACGTGGAGAAGGCCAAGGAGGCCGGCATCCCGGTCATCGCCTACGACCGCCTCGCCGAGGGCCCGATCGACGCGTACATCTCCTTCGACAACGAGCTGGTCGGCGAGGTGCAGGGCCGGTCGCTGATGGCCGCGCTCGGCGGTGACGTCGACACCTCGACGAAGATCGTCATGATGAACGGCTCGCCGACCGACCCCAACGCCAAGCAGTTCAAGGCGGGCGCGCTCTCCGAGCTCAACGGCCAGGTGACGATCGCCAAGACCTACGACACCACGGACTGGAAGCCGGAGAACGCCACGGCCAACATGACCGAGGCGATCAACGAGATCGGCGCGTCCAACATCGCGGCCGTCTACTCCGCCAACGACGGCATGGCCGCCGGTGTCATCAAGGCCCTGGAGGCCGCGGGCGTCACCGAGCTGCCCCCGATCACCGGCCAGGACGCCGAACTCGACGCCGTGCAGCGGATCGTCACCGGCGAGCAGTACATGAGCGTCTACAAGTCCTACCCCGAGGAGGCGGAGGCGGCGGCCGAGATGGCCGTGGCCAAGGTCCAGGGCAAGGACATCAAGTTCGACTCCCTGACGGCGGACCGGGTCGACAGCCCCACCGCCAAGGACATCCCCTCCCAGCTCGTCCCCGTGGTCGCGCTGACCCGGGAGAACATCATCGACACCGTTGTCAACGACGGCATCTACAAGATCTCCGAGATCTGCGCCGCCAAGTACGAGGCGTCCTGCGACGAGATCGGCCTCAAGGAGTAGCCGATCCGCCCCACGCGTCAGTGCCCCGACCGGACCGCCGGCCGGGGCACTTCGTCGTGCCCGCAGGGGGTGTCGGCCGCCGTTCCTCTTGGCCCGAGGAGGCGCCGCCGAAGCGGTGAGCGACGTCGTCCGCTTGCGGAGCCGGCGGGTGGGGCGGGGCCGCGGGAGCCGGGGGCGTGTTGCACCGGCGGGCCCCTCCGCGCATAGTTGCCGTGCGGAAGTCACGGGCGTCGCCCGTGGACGCGGGCGCAGGGATCGAACACCGCGGCATCGTGTGCGGTGAGGACGGGGCAGCCAGGGGTGGGCGATGGCCGGGCACGGGACGGACGGGCATCCACACGGCGCTGACCGGCTGTGCGAGGCCGGGGACCGGGTGTACTCCAGGGCCGTACGGCGGGGCCGGGTGCTCCGGGCGGACGCGGACGCGGTGCCCTGCCTGCTGGAGCTGGCCCTGCTGCACCCGGACCCGGACGACATGGACTGGCTGGTGCCGACCTCCCCGCAGGAGGTCATGACCCGGCTGCTGCGCGGGGTCTACGACGAGGTCAGCGCGAGCCAGCACCGGATGGGCTCGGCGGTCGCGGCCTTCGAGTGGTACGCGGGCCTGGGCCCGCAGCCGCACGGCGCCCCGGGCGAGGGCGCGGCGATCCGGGTCCTGGACGGGCTCTCCCGCATCCAGGCCGCCATGGACCAGGCGACCGCCGCCTGCACCACGGAGGTGCTCACCGTCCAGCCGGGCGGCATCCGCCCCGAGCACGAGCTGACGGAGGGCCTGCACCGGGCGACGGCCCTCCGGGGGCGCGGGGTCCGGATGCGCGACCTGTACACCCATGTCGCCCGGCACGGGCAGGGGCTGCTCAACTACCTGGAGCTGATGGGCGACGCGGTCCAGGCGCGGACCCTGGAGGAGGTCATCGACCGGCTCATCCTCTTCGACCGCACGGTGGCCTTCATCCCCGCCAACGCCGACCGCACCCTGGCCCTGGAGCTGCGCCACCCGGCGCTGGTGCAGTACCTGGTGACGGTCTTCGAGCGGCTGTGGCGGCTGGCGATCCCGCTCACCGCGCCGCTGCCCGAGACCGGCATCGAGGGCATCTCCTACCGGGAGCGGTCCATCGCCGCGCTGCTCGCCGAGGGGCACCAGGACGCGGTGATCGCCGAACGCCTCGGCATCAGCGTCCGCACCTGCCGCGCCCATATCGCCCGGCTCTCGGAGACGCTCGGCGCGGCCAGCCGTACCCAGCTGGGCGTCCGTATCGCCCAGGCCGGCCTCGACGGGCCGCCCCGGTCGTTCACCCTGCCCGGTCAGGAGGCCCCGACCGCCCCCTGAGCCGGGGCCGTTCAGGGGTCGAGGTCCCCCGACGGCAGCGGTTCGTCGGACTGCAGGATGCCCGACCGGGCTATCAGGAAGCCCAGTTGGGCGCGGCTGCCGCTGCCGAGGGCGGTCGCGAGTTTGGCGATGTGCGCGCGGCAGGTGCGCACGTTCATCCCCAGGCGCCGGGCGATCGCCTCGTCGACGTAGCCGTCGACCAGGAGCTTGGCGATGGAGTGCTGGATGTCCGTGATGCCGTCGGGAGCGGTCTCGTAGGGGGCGCCGGCGCTCAGCGGGACGGCGCGGCCCCACATGAACTCGAAGACCTTGATCAGGTAGCGGACCAGCCCGGGATGACGCAGTTCGAGCGCGATCTCCCCGTCGTCGCGGGTGGGGATGAAGGCCACGGTCTCGTCGCAGATGATGAGGCGCTCGACGAGTTCGTCGATCGTGCGGTACTCCACCTTGCCGTCGGTGAACTGGGCGACGTAGGCCAGTGTCTCGGGGCTGTAGCGTGCAGGATGTTGATACAGGGTCCGGATGCGGCAGCCCCGCTCGATCAGCGGCCGGTCGCGTTCCAGGGCCTTGGTGAGGGTACGTTCCATACGGCGGCGGCTCGGCTGGACGGTGAGCATCTCGTGCTTGCACTGGGAGGTGGCGAGGTCGAGGGCCACGTTGATGCGTTCGAGGCCCTCCAGCACGGTGATGGCGTGCGTCGGGGCCGCCGACTGGGCGCTGAGGGCCATGAACGGCTCGAACGCCTCGGTGAGGCTGACGGAGAGCCGTCTGCGCTCGGCTATCTCCCGCTCCAGCGGGTTGAGCCGCTGGGCCAGGGCGACCGACGGGGGCAGCGGGCGGAGCCAGTTGGGGTCGTCAGGATCCGGGTGGAGCAGCGCGGACTCCATCAGGCAGGGAGCCGGTTCCGCGTCGGAGCGCGCGATCCGTCCCATGCGCAGGGCGGTGGCATAAAGACGGCCACCTTCCTCGCACAGGTCGGTCTCGGCGTGGGGATGCGTAGTGTTGGTCG
Organism: Streptomyces sp. NPDC000983; assembly: GCF_040299205.1. NCBI lineage: Bacteria > Bacillati > Actinomycetota > Actinomycetes > Kitasatosporales > Streptomycetaceae > Streptomyces > Streptomyces sp. NPDC000983. The sequence continues at coordinate 27,418 of NZ_JBEPBM010000008.1, forward strand.
GATTCATCCTGAAATCTCCACCCCCCAGGGTCCTGAACATGCAGGAACATGATGCACCGATCGTGTGGCCATGACGTGCCTGAATGAGCCATCGTCGTAGTCGACGGGGGAGAGGTGACCTTCAGTGAGGACGAAGCCGACCATGCAGAACACGATGCTTCGCTCGGCGCTCGCCGCTGCCTTCTCCGCTGTTGTGGCTCTCGGGGTGCTGAGCGGCCTCTCGGCGACGAAGGGCGACGCGCTCGGGGACAGTAGCTGGCGTTCGGGAACTGTGGCCGCCCCCGGGGACAGCAGTTGGGCGATCGTTGCGTCCGAGAGCCCGGCCGACAGTTCGTGGGGTACGGACGACAGCAGTTGGAGCGCTCCGGCATGACGACCCCACCCGACGACCGCTCCTTCCGTCGCGAAATGGCCACCGCCTACCGCTCCGGCTGGCACTTCATCGATCTGGTCACCGCCATCCCCCACTCCGGTGACTCGCTGATGGTGACCGTCTTCGGAGAACCGGTAGTCGTCACCCGGGACGAGGACGAGGACGTGCGGGCCTACCGGTGCCTGCGGCGGCCCCGCGGTGCGCCACAGCCGGTGCGATGTGCCATTCGCTACGGAATGATCTTTGTGAACCTGGATCAGCGGGACCACCAGCAGCTGGTGGAACCGGAGGTCTCGGCCACCCCGACCATCTCAGCCACCCCCCGCAGTGCCTGACGCGATTCCCCCGTCGTAACAGATCGCTCAGGTGCTTCCCCCCGCAGCGGCGTCACCGTGACCTGAACACGGTGACGCCGCTGCAGTTTCACCGGGTACATCCGGGTATCCGCAGGCCCGCTCGCTGGCCGAAAACCATCGGTCCCACGGTTCAGCCCCGCCCCATGGCCCGCGTCAGTTCGATCTCGATCACCACGCGCGCGGGGTTCGGCGAGGGTTGCCGTTCGTAGCGCTCGGCGTACCGCCGCACCGCCTCCGCGACCCGCTCCGGTTCGGTGCGCACCCGCGCCACCCCCTCCAGCGTCGCCCAGCGCTTACCGGCCATCTGGCACACCGCGACCCGGGCCCCCTCGGGCCCGGCGGCCAGGATGTTGCGCACCTTCCGGCTCGACCCGTTGGTGATCACCCGCGCCAGCCGCGCCTCGGGGTCGTAGGTGACCCCCACCGGCACCACGTGCGGGCTGCCGTCCGGGCGCGGGGTGGTCAGGGTGCACAGATGCCGTTCCCGCCAGAAGGTGAGGAAGGGCTCGTCGGGGGTGCCGGGGTCCACGGAGTAGCTCATGGGCCGGAACTTAGTCGCCGGAACCGCCCCGGCACCTACTTGAGTGGAATAGACTCAACTTTGTGTACGTTGCTTGAGTCAGCGTGGATGAGGGCTGCCGACAGGAGGAGAACGCACCAGTGGACGCAGAGCTGACCAACCGGAGCCGGGACGCCATCAACGCGGCGAGCAACCGGGCCGTGACCGAGGGCCATCCGGACCTCACCCCCGCCCACCTGCTGCTGGCCCTGCTCCAGGGGCGCGAGAACGAGAACATCACCGACCTGCTGGCGGGCGTCGAGGCCGACCAGGCCGCCGTCCGCGCGGGCGCCGAGAAGGTGCTCGCATCGCTGCCCAGCGTGACCGGGTCGACGGTCGCGCCGCCGCAGCCCAACCGCGAACTGCTCCAGGTGATCGCCGAGGCGCAGGCGAAGGCCCGGGAGCTCGGCGACGAGTACCTCTCCACCGAGCACCTGCTGATCGGGACCGCGGCGAAGGGCGGCCCGGCCGGCGACGTACTCTCCGCACAGGGCGCCACCGCGAAGAAGCTGCTGGAGGCGTTCCGCAAGGCGAGGGGAGGACGTCGGGTGACCACAGCCGACCCGGAGGGCCAGTACAAGGCCCTGGAGAAGTTCGGCACCGACTTCACGGCCGCCGCCCGCGAGGGCCGGCTCGACCCGGTCATCGGCCGGGACCAGGAGATCCGCCGGGTCGTCCAGGTGCTGTCGCGCCGTACGAAGAACAACCCGGTGCTGATCGGCGAGCCCGGCGTCGGCAAGACCGCCGTCGTCGAGGGGCTCGCCCAGCGGATCGTGAAGGGGGACGTGCCCGAGTCGCTGAAGGAGAAGCGGCTGGTGGCGCTGGACCTCGGCGCGATGGTCGCCGGGGCCAAGTACCGCGGCGAGTTCGAGGAGCGGCTCAAGACGGTCCTGGCGGAGATCAAGGACTCCGACGGGCAGATCATCACCTTCATCGACGAGCTGCACACCGTCGTGGGCGCCGGCGCCGGCGGGGACTCCTCGATGGACGCGGGCAACATGCTCAAGCCGATGCTCGCCCGCGGTGAGCTGCGCATGGTCGGCGCCACCACCCTCGACGAGTACCGCGAGCGGATCGAGAAGGACCCCGCCCTGGAGCGGCGCTTCCAGCAGGTGCTGGTGGCCGAGCCCACGGTCGAGGACACCATCGCGATCCTGCGCGGGCTCAAGGGCCGCTACGAGGCCCACCACAAGGTGCAGATCGCGGACAGCGCGCTGGTCGCCGCCGCCACCCTCTCCGACCGGTACATCACCTCCCGCTTCCTGCCCGACAAGGCCATCGACCTGGTCGACGAGGCGGCCTCCCGGCTCCGGATGGAGATCGACTCCTCGCCCGTCGAGATCGACGAACTCCAGCGCTCCGTCGACCGGTTGAAGATGGAGGAGCTGGCCCTCAGCAGGGAGACCGACGCCGCCTCCCGCGAGCGCCTGGAGCGGCTGCGCCGCGACCTCGCCGACCGGGAGGAGGAGCTGCGCGGCCTCAACGCCCGCTGGGAGAAGGAGAAGCAGTCCCTCAACCGGGTCGGCGAGCTGAAGGAGAAGCTCGACGGGCTGCGCGGCCAGGCCGAACGGGCCCAGCGCGACGGCGACTTCGACACCGCCAGCAAGCTCCTCTACGGCGAGATCCCGGGCATGGAACGGGACCTGGAGGAAGCCTCCCGGGCCGAGGAGGAGGCCGCCGTGGACACCATGGTCAAGGAGGAGGTCGGCGCCGACGACATCGCCGACACGGTGGCCGCCTGGACCGGCATCCCGGCCGGGCGCCTGCTGGAGGGCGAGACGCAGAAGCTGCTGCGCATGGAGGAGGAGCTGGGGCGGCGGCTGATCGGCCAGCCGGAGGCGGTGCGGGCGGTCTCGGACGCGGTGCGCCGCACCCGCGCGGGCATCGCCGACCCCGACCGGCCCACCGGGTCCTTCCTCTTCCTCGGCCCGACCGGCGTCGGCAAGACGGAGCTGGCCAAGGCGCTGGCCGACTTCCTCTTCGACGACGAGCGGGCCATGATCCGCATCGACATGTCGGAGTACGGCGAGAAGCACAGCGTGGCCCGTCTGGTCGGCGCGCCCCCCGGCTACGTCGGCTACGAGGAGGGCGGCCAGCTGACCGAGGCGGTGCGCAGGCGCCCGTACTCGGTGGTGCTGCTGGACGAGGTGGAGAAGGCGCACCCGGAGGTCTTCGACGTCCTGCTCCAGGTGCTGGACGACGGCAGGCTGACCGACGGCCAGGGCCGCACGGTCGACTTCCGGAACACGATCCTGGTGCTCACCTCGAACCTGGGCAGCCAGTACCTCGTCGACCCCCTCACCAGCGAGGAGGAGAAGAAGCAGCAGGTCCTGGAGGTGGTCCGCACCGCCTTCAAGCCGGAGTTCCTCAACCGGCTCGACGACCTGGTGGTCTTCTCGGCGCTGTCCAAGGACGAGCTGGGCCGCATCGCCCGCCTCCAGATCGACCGGCTGGCCAAGCGCCTCGCGGAGCGCCGCCTCGCCCTGGAGGTCACCGACGCGGCCCTGGCCTGGCTGGCCGAGGAGGGCAACGATCCGGCCTACGGCGCCCGGCCGCTGCGCCGGCTGGTCCAGACGGCCATCGGCGACCGGCTGGCCAGGGAGATCCTGGCGGGCGAGGTCAAGGACGGCGACACGGTCCGCGTCGACGTCTTCGGCGACGGCCTGATCGTGGGCTCGGCGACCGGCAAGACGCTGTAGCGCCGCCTGCGTACGACGGCCCGCCCCAGGAAGGTTCGGGGCGGGCCGTCGGCGTCACATCGTGTACGCGGAGAAGTGCACCAGCGCGGTCGTGGCGTCCTCGTTCACCACATTGACCTGCACCACATGGGCGCCCGCGTCGGGATGCCCCGCGGGGTCCTCGGCGGTCAGGCACAGATCCGCCTCCCACACCCCGCAGCCCCCCGTCTCGGGCGTCGGCGCGAACGGGTACGACATTTCCAGCCACTGAGCCACATCGGCCCGGGGCATCCGGAAGTGGGCGCTGTAGTGGAGGTCCTGGAAGCCCTGTCCCTCGCAGGCCCCGACCACCTCGGCGCCGCCCGGCAGCTCGGCCCCGCCGAAGTGCAGGACGTCCGCGCAGGGCACCGGCTCGGGGCCGCCGCCGAGCGGGTCGTCGCTCACCGCCCACAGCAGACCCAGGACGACGACCCCCGCCAGCGCCAGCCCCGGCAGCAGCAGGATCGCGGCGACGATCCCCCACCGCGTCCGCCCCCGCGCCCCCTCCGGTGTTCCGTACACGTTCCCCCGCCCTTCACCCGGCCCGCGCCATCCGGCCAGATCATGTCAGCCGAGGGCTGACAGGCCCTGTCGGGCTTGCCACCCCCCTCCCCGCATGGGAGAGGATGGCGGAATCCGTACGAAGGGAAAAACACGGTGAGCATCGACCCGTCCTCGATTCCGAACTTCGGGGGCCAGCCCGAGCCGCAGCCCCAAGGACCGGCGGGCCCCGTCGTCCCGGATCAGGACCTCGTAAAGCAGCTCCTCGACCAGATGGAGCTGAAGCACCTCGTCGACGAGGAGGGAGACCTCGTCGCGCCGTGGGAGCAGTTCCGCACGTACTTCATGTTCCGAGGTGAGGGAGACCAGCAGGTCTTCTCCGTGCGGACCTTCTACGACCGCCCGCACAAGATCGAGGAGAAGCCGCAGCTCCTGGAGTCCATCGACGACTGGAACCGGCGCACCCTGTGGCCCAAGCTCTACACCCACACCCACGACGACGGCACCGTCCGCCTCATCGGTGAGGCGCAGATGCTGATCGGCACCGGTGTGAGCCTGGAGCACTTCGTCTCCTCCACGGTCAGCTGGGTCCGCGCCGCGATCGAGTTCGACAAGTGGCTCGTGGAGCAGCTCGGCCTGGAGCAGGAGATCGACGACGCCGAGAAGCCCGAGGGCGACGAGGAGTAACCGGCACTCCTCCACGACACGAGAGCCCGACCGGGGCACCGGCCACCCAGGCCGCGCCCGGGGCGGGCTCTTGCCGTCTCCCGGGGCGCTTCAGCCCGCGAGCCGCTTCAGCCGCTGCGCCGCCTCCTGGAGGACCTCGGTGCGCTTGCAGAACGCGAAGCGGACGAAGGGCGCGCCCGCGTCCCGGTGGTCGTAGAAGACGGCGTTGGGGATGGCGACGACTCCGGCGCGCTCGGGCAGGGCGCGGCAGAAGGCGAAGCCGTCGGTCTCGCCGAGGGGGCGGATGTCGGTGGTGATGAAGTAGGTGCCGGCCGAGGTGAACACCTCGAAGCCCGTCGCTTCGAGCCCCGCCGCGAGCAGGTCCCGCTTGGCCTGCATGTCCGCGCGCAGCCCGGTGAGGTAGGAGTCGGGCAGCGCGAGCGCCTCGGCGACGGCGTACTGGAACGGCCCGGAGGAGACGTAGGTCAGGAACTGCTTCGCCGAGCGCACGGCCGCGACCAGGCCGGGCGGGGCGGTCACCCAGGTCATTCCGTGTCCATGCACCCATTCGTTGTCGGGTCAGGTCGGCACCCCCGTGAACTCGGCGGCGGCACAGTAGCAGCGTCGGAAGGGGGCGGGCCCTGTCGCAGGAGTAGGGCTTTCAGTTGCTACGCACCTCGCCTGATAGAAATCAGAGCACAATCAGAGTACGGTCTGAGTATGAGCATCGCGCCCTTGGCATTCGAATCGGAGTCTGTCTCGTTCACCGATCTGTCGCGGAACCCGAAGGCTGTCGCAGCCAGGGCCGCCGCCCTGGGATGCCTGCGTGTCACGCACCGAGACGCGCCCGACATGGTGTTGACCACGGCCATATACGCAGAGCGCGCCGAGGAGAACCTGACCACGGCGTCCCGCCTGTTCCTTGCGTTGTTGAAGCAGGACGACGGTGCGAAGTCGCTTTTGCTCGCGCTGCCCGAGGTGTTCCCGTGGGTGCGCCACCTGGACGCTGAGGAAGTCCGGGAATTCACTGTCGAGCTTCTGGAAGCGCTGTCCGACGCCGCTGAACTGGGCGCCAGGGAGGCTGTGCACCGGGCGATCGTCTCGTGGCGGGCCACCGCCCGCATCAACGCCGACCCTGACCAGCTCAGGGAAGCACTCCGTCCGCTTGGTGCCGTAGACCTCGGCCCGGTCGAGGTGTATGAGTGAGCCCGAAGAAAGGCGATCGGGTCAGCGTCCCTCCGCTGAGCGGCTGGAACGTCATCCACGGGACGACGGAGGCCGCGACCGGTTGGGAGGAGCTGTGCAGGGTGGCGTTGCCGAACGCGCATCGCTGTCTGGAAGCCCTTCGCGCAGACCCGCTGTCGCGGGCCAACTGGAACCGTCAGCACCAGCTCCGAGGCAGACACGCCACCAGGGAGTGGAAGGGCTCCGAACTGGAGCAGTGGGAGTACGAAATCACCAGCGGTGGCAGGGTCCGCTACCTGGTCAGCGCGGACACCTCGACCGTGATCCTTGTGTACGCCTCTCCGCGACACCCGAAGGACACCGAGTAGCCGCGGGCGGTTCGCGCTTCGAGGAGGTGGAGCCGACGCTTGGCTCACGGGGCTCCTCCGGTGTGGGCCGGAAGAGCACGGAGCAGCCCACGGACTGTAAGGCTGTTACGCGGCCAGCGACTTGAGCCGGGAGACCGCCTCCTCCAGCACCGAGGTCTGCTTGCAGAACGCGAACCGCACGAACGGTGCTCCCGCTTCCCGGTGGTCGTAGAACACCGCGTTCGGGATGGCGACGACTCCGGCGCGCTCGGGCAGGGCGCGGCAGAAGGCGAAGCCGTCGGTCTCGCCGAGGGGGCGGATGTCGGTGGTGATGAAGTAGGTGCCGGCCGAGGTGAACACCTCGAACCCGGCCGCTTCGAGCCCCGCCGCGAGCAGGTTCCGCTTGGCCTGCATGTCCGCGCGCAGCCCGGTGAGGTAGGAGTCGGGCAGCGCGAGCGCCTCGGCGACGGCGTACTGGAAGGGCCCGGAGGCGACGTAGGTCAGGAACTGCTTCGCCGAGCGCACGGCCGCGACCAGGCCGGGCGCGGCGGTCACCCAGCCGACCTTCCAGCCGGTGAAGGAGTACGTCTTGCCCGCCGAGCCGATGGTGACCGTCCGCTCCCGCATCCCGGGGAAGGTTGCTAGCGGCAGATGCTCGGCCCCGTCGAAGACCAGGTGCTCGTACACCTCGTCGGTGACGACCAGCAGATCCCGCTCGACGGCCAGCTCGGCCACCGCGGCCAGCTCCTCGCGGGTCAGGACGGTGCCGGTCGGGTTGTGCGGGGTGTTGATCAGCAGCAGCCGGGTGCGGTCGGTGACGGCGTCCCGCAGCTCGTCCAGGTCCAGCCGGAAGCGGCCCTCGGACGGGCGCAGGGTGACCGGGACCCGGCGCGCGCCGGCCATCGCGATGCAGGCCGCGTAGGAGTCGTAGTACGGCTCCAGCGCCACCACCTCGTCGCCCGGCTCCAGCAGGGCCAGCAGCGTCGCCGCGATCGCCTCCGTGGCGCCCGCCGTCACCAGCACCTCGGTGTCCGGGTCGTACGTCAGCCCGTAGTGGCGCCCCTGGTGCGCGGCCACCGCCTGCCGCAGCTCGGGCACGCCCGGGCCCGGCGGGTACTGGTTGCCGCGTCCGTCGCGCAGCGCGCGCACCGCCGCCTCCCGGATCTCCTCGGGCCCGTCCGTGTCGGGGAATCCCTGGCCCAGGTTGATGGATCCGGTCCGCAGGGCCAGCGCCGACATCTCGGCGAAGACCGTCGTACCGAACTCGGCGAGGCTGCGGTTGAGAAGGGGACGCGCGCTAGAGGTCATGCCGGCCATCCTGCGCCGAAGCTCTGGAGTTCCTCAACTCTGCTTTGGGTGCCGGCCGGGGAGGGCATCTCCCGGTCACGCAGCTGGCGAGGCGCCCACGGGGGGCCGCTTCGGGGGAGCTGCCCGGCAATGGAAGGAGGGTGACGTCATGGTCATCGGCATCATCCTGCTCGGTCTTTTCCTGGCCCTGCTCGTGGTGGCGGGCGTGCGCGGCGCCGGTCGTGGGGGGCGGGTGCGGTCCACCAGTGGGCGCCGCAGCCACAGCCACAGCCGCAGCCGCAGCCGGAGCGACTCGGGTGACAGCTCCGGGAGCTGGTGGGTCGGCGGAGGGGACTCCGGCGGCGGCTCGTCGTGCGGGGGAGGCTCGTCGTCCTGCGGGGGCGGGTCGTCGTCCTGCGGTGGTGGCGGCGGAGGCGGATGCGGGGGAGGCAGCTGACACGGGGCAGCTGAGCTCGTACCCGGCACCGCGTCCGGACGACGGGGCCCACCTACGGGGGTGGGCCCCGTTCGTGTGCTCACCCACGGGCGGTCCCGTTCGTGGGTGAGCACCCATGGGGGCGGCCCCGTTCGTGTGTGCACACCACACCCGTACGCTCCGGCGTGCGCACCGGGCGACACAACGCGCGCGGTTGTTGAACAGTTGAGCTGTGGGGCCCTCTGAGGGATGGAAACCCCACGAAGTTGGGTAAAAACGCTGTGGCGGCGCCACCGTTCATGATTCCCTCTACAACACCAACGCGGCCCCTCGGACGTCCCACGGCCATCCCCCTCATATCGCCGGCAGGGCCGACCGGGCCGATCTCCCGGTGACGGCCGGCGTCGCGCCGGACCTGTATCTCCCTCCCCCTCCCCCCTTTCTTTGCGTGCTTGCGGAGCCGATCCATGCTCACGACCCTGAACACCTCCTACACCGACACGCGCGCGGCCGATCTCGCCTGGGCCCTGGGGCGCGAACCCCTCCCCGCCCTGGCCACGCTCGACCTCGAACTGTCCGGAGCGAAGCTCCAGTTGCGGCTGCTCGGCGCGTCCCACCAGGTGCTCCTCGAAGAGGAACGGGGCAGTTGTTCGGAGACGGTGGCCTGTATCCGCGGCAGCAGCACCCCCCTCCCGCTCGGTGTCGCCAAACGGATCGGCGACTGGGAGTACGAGTTCGCCGCCCGGGTCGAGGTCCTGGCGCCGGGTCAGTTCGCGGGCCGCGCACAGGAGTTGCTGGCCCTGGTCGCCGACCACCCCAACGGGCTGGCCGGTGTCTTCCCCGGCAGCCCGCACGCCTTCACCGCGATGCTGGCCCACTGGCACGAGGGCCAGGTGCACTGGCGGACCTGGCACGCCTACCCGCAGGACGGCCAGTTGGTCGCGACCCGGACCAGGGCCGGGGTCCGGGTTCCGGCGGGCGCGCTGAGCGCGTCGGGTGCGCAGGGGCGTTTGGAGGCCGTTTAGAGGGCCAGTTCCACACTTGTGGGTGACAAAGCGTGACCCTCGCGTAACGTAACGTCGCAGCGTGATCGAAGCGCACCCGCCCGCCCCACCGGGCGCCCCGCCGCCCCGGGACGGCCCGGCGCGGCTGCCCGTCCGGCCGGCGACGGGACGGCTGCTGGTCCTCGCCTGCGTCTTCGTCTGTGCCGCCTGCGGACTCGTGTACGAACTCGAACTGGTCGCCCTCGCCTCCTACTTGATCGGCGACTCGGTCACCCAGGCGTCCGTGGTGCTCTCCGTCATGGTCTTCGCGATGGGCCTCGGCTCCCTGGTCGCCAAACGCCTGCGGTGGCACGCCGCCGCCGGGTTCGGCGCCATCGAGACCGTGCTCGCCCTGGTCGGCGGGTGCAGCGCGCCCGCGCTGTACGCGGTGTTCGCGTGGACCGGCGACTGGGGCGGACCGTGGAGCGAGGGCCCCCGGGTCCTGCTGGTCGCCTTCTCCCTCGCCATCGGCCTGCTGATCGGCGCCGAGGTGCCGCTGCTGATGGAGCTGATCCAGCGCATCCGGCGCCAGGACGCGGGCGGCGCGGTGGCCGACCTCTTCGCCGCCGACTACGTGGGCGCCCTCGTCGGCGGGCTGGCCTTCCCCTTCCTGCTGCTGCCCCTGCTCGGCCAGCTGACCGGCTCGCTGATCACCGGCGCCGTGAACGCCGTGGCGGGCGGCGCCCTCGTCCTCGGGCTGTTCCGCCGGGACCTGACCCGGCGCGCCTGCCTGCTGCTCCTCACCGCCAACCTCACGGTCCTCGCCGTCCTCGCGGCGGCCGCCCTGCACGTCGAGGACTTCGAACGGGCCGCCCGCCGCGCGGTGTACGGCGCCGACGTCCGGGTGGCGGTGCAGACCGACGTCCAGGAGGTGGTCCTCACCGGCGGCACCCACGGCCGCCCGGTCGACCTCTTCCTCGACGGCCGCCTGCGGGTCAGCGGGCGGGACGAGCACCGCTACCACGAGGCCCTCGTCCACCCCGCGATGAACGGCCCGCACGCGCGGGTGCTGATCCTCGGCGGCGGCGACGGGCTGGCGGCGCGCGAGGTGCTGCGCCACCCGGGCGTGCGGCGGGTGGACGTGGTGGAGCTGGACGCGGAGGTGGTCCGGCTGGCCCGCGAGGACCCGGCGCTGGCGCGCCTCAACGGCCGCGCCTTCGACGACCCCCGCGTCCACGTGGTCACCGAGGACGCCTTCCGCCATCTGCGCGAGCCGCCGCCGGACCGCTACGACGTGGTCGTCTCCGACCTCCCCGACCCGGGGATCACGGCGAGCACCAAGCTGTACTCGCAGGAGTTCTACGGCCTGGCCGCGCGGGCGCTGCGGGACGGCGGCCGGCTGGTGGTGCACGCCGGTCCGGTGGTCTCCCGCCCCCGGGTCTTCTGGACGGTCGAGGCGACGCTGCGGGCGGCCGGCCTGCGGACGGCGCCGTACTGCGTGGCGGGCCGGGACCCGGGGTTCGCGGCGGGCCCGGACCGCTCCTCGGGCCGGGGTGACGCGCCGCACGACTGGGGGTTCGTCCTGGCGGCGAAGGGCGCCCGGCCCCCGCTCGGGCTCTCCCCGAGGGGCCCGGACCTGCGCACACTGACCGGTGCGCGACTGCTGGAGGACGCGCGCGCGGCACGGGAGTCGAGGGTGCGGGGGCTGCCGCCGTCGACGCTGGTGCATCCGCGGTACTGAGGCCGCTCCACCCCGACGTGCCGGGAGATTACGCCGACGAGGGGTGCGGTGGCGGCTGTGCTGGGTAGGCTCGGCCGACATGGAGCTTGAGGTGTTCGTTCCGGTTGCCGCGGCTCGGCTGCGGGAGGCGCTCCGCGATCCCGCTCGGGTGGCCCGGGCGCTTCCCGGGTTCCAGCAGGACGCCGGGGCCCCGACGCCGATGTCCGGCCGGCTGAAGGTCCGCGTCGGCGGCCACACGATCACCTACCGGGGTGCTCTGACGGTCCTGGAGCGCCCGGACGGCTCGTACGTCGTGGAGGGAGACGCGACCGAGGCCCGGGGCACCGGCTCGGTGAAGCTGTCGCTGACGCTCCGGGTGGGCGACGCAGAGGACGGCTCGACCCTCACCGCCGAGGCCACGGCGACCGCGGACGGCCGTATCACCGCCCTCCCGCAGGACCAGATCGAGGCGGCGATGAAACGCCTGCTGACCCGCTTCACGGAGAACCTGGCCACGGCCCCCGAGGAACCCGGGGCCGCCGACGTCGAGCCCGCCCCACAGGGGTCACCCGCACCCGACGACGAAACCCGCACGAGCGGTGCGGGTGGGAACCAGGAACCGGCCGAAGGCGAAGCCGAGGCCGAGGCCGAACCCCCCGCCCCAGCGGCACAGGACGCCGCTCCCGAAGCCGCGCACGCCCGCCGCACCATGATCGGCCGCAGTGCGGAAGAGGTCGACCACGCCCCGCCCCGCGGCCGCTACGCCCCCGTCCCCGCCCCCCAGCCCGTACCGTCCGCCTCCGCCCTGCGCTGGGCCGCCCCCGCCGCCCTCGCCGTGGCGTCCGCGATCGTCGTCGGCCGGGTGCTCAGAAGGCGCCGCTGAGGTCACGGCCCTCTTGATCGCCCCAGATAGGGTCGTCCCGTGAGTAACGAAGACATCACGCTGACCGCGGGCGACGCGGAGGTGACCGTACAACCGGGCAACGGCGGCCGGATCGGCGGACTGCGGGTGGGCGGGACCGAACTCCTGCGCCAGGGGGAACGCTTCGGCTGCTTCCCGATGGTCCCCTGGTGCGGACGGACCAGGGACGGCCGCTTCCTCGACGGCGGCGTCGTACGGCAGATGCCGCTGAACGCCCCGCCGCACGCGATCCACGGCACCGCCCGCGACGGCGCCTGGCGCACCGCCCGGGCCGGCGCCGACGAGGCGGTCATCACGTACGACCTGGTGGAGCCCTGGCCGCACCGGGCGCGGGTCACCCAGGTCGTCGCCCTCGCCGAGGACTCGCTGACGCTGACCATGTCGGTGGAGACCTACCAGGACTCCTTCCCGGCGCAGATCGGCTGGCACCCGTGGTTCCACCGCACCCTCGGCGGCACGGACGTCACCCTCGACTTCTCGCCCGCCTGGCAGGAGGAGCGCGGCGCCGACCACCTGCCCACCGGCAAGCGGATCGATCCGGAGCCGGGCCCCTGGGACGACTGCTTCGGCATGCCGGAGGGCGTCGACGTCACCCTCACCTGGCCCGGACTGCTCGCGCTGAAGGTCACCAGCCCCGAGAGCTGGGTCGTCGTCTACGACGAGCAGGAGGAGGCGGTGTGCGTGGAGCCGCAGACCGGCCCGCCCGACGGCCTGAACACGCTCCCGCGCCTGGTCACCCCGCTGGAGCCGCTGGAGGCCACGACCACCTGGAGCTGGACCCGCCTCTAAGCTGTCGGACATGACGGACGTTCGCGGCGCGCTGCTGCAGCAGATCAAGGACAAGGCCGTGGTGCACGGCAAGGTGACCCTCTCCTCGGGGCTGGAGGCCGACTACTACGTCGACCTGCGCCGCATCACGCTCGACGGCGAGGCGGCCCCGCTGGTCGGCCAGGTCCTGCTGGACCTCGCCGCCGACCTGGAGTTCGACGCGGTCGGCGGGCTGACGATGGGCGCCGACCCGGTCGCCGCGGCCATCCTGCACGCCGCCGCCGCCCGCGGCCGCAAGGTGGACGCGTTCGTCGTCCGCAAGGCCGCCAAGGCGCACGGCCTCCAGCGCCGCGTCGAGGGCCCGGACATCGCGGGCCGCCGGGTCCTCGTCGTCGAGGACACCTCCACCACCGGCGGTTCCCCGCTGACCGCCGTCGAGGCGGTGCGCGAGGCCGGGGCCGAGGTCGTGGCCGTGGTGACGATCGTCGACCGGGCGACCGGCGCCGCCGAGAAGATCGAGGCGGGCGCGGGAGTGCCGTACCGCTTCGCGTACTCCAAGGACGAGCTCGGCCTGGACTGAGTCCGCCGGCCGGAGCCGGGGCGCGGCCGGGGGCTGAGACAGCTCTCGGAGCATCCCGGTTCGTCTGGAAGGATGTGGCCCGACGACGATGATGTCGCCTCCCAGGTCTAGGTCAGGGCCTTAAGAACGCAGAACGCCACCCGCACATCACAAGGAGCGGACAGATGCCCATCGCAACCCCCGAGGTCTACAACGAGATGCTCGACCGGGCGAAGGCAGGCAAGTTCGCCTACCCGGCCATCAACGTGACCTCCTCCCAGACCCTGCACGCTGCGCTGCGCGGCTTCGCGGAGGCCGAGAGCGACGGCATCGTCCAGATCTCCACCGGTGGTGCGGAGTTCCTCGGCGGCCAGCACAGCAAGGACATGGTCACCGGCGCCGTCGCCCTGGCCGAGTTCGCGCACATCGTCGCCGCCAAGTACGACGTGAACATCGCGCTGCACACCGACCACTGTCCCAAGGACAAGCTGGACGCCTACGTGCGCCCGCTGATCGCCGTGTCCGAGGAGCGCGTCAAGGCCGGCGGCAACCCGCTGTTCCAGTCGCACATGTGGGACGGCTCCGCCGAGACCCTCGCCGACAACCTGGCCATCGCCCAGGAGCTGCTGCCCCGCGCCGCCGCCGCGAAGATCATCCTCGAGGTCGAGATCACCCCGACCGGCGGCGAGGAGGACGGCGTCACCCACGAGATCAACGACGAGCTGTACACCACCGTCGACGACGCGCTGCGCACCGCCGAGGCCCTCGGCCTGGGCGAGAAGGGCCGCTACCTGCTGGCCGCGTCCTTCGGCAACGTGCACGGCGTGTACAAGCCGGGCAACGTGGTCCTCCGTCCCGAGCTGCTGAAGGACCTCCAGCAGGGCGTGGGCGAGAAGTACGGCAAGTCCAGCCCGTTCGACTTCGTCTTCCACGGCGGCTCCGGCTCCACCGCGGAGGAGATCGCCACCGCGCTGGAGAACGGCGTCGTGAAGATGAACCTCGACACCGACACCCAGTACGCCTTCACGCGTCCGGTCGCCGCCCACATGTTCCAGAACTACGACGGCGTCCTGAAGGTCGACGGCGAGGTCGGCAACAAGAAGACCTACGACCCGCGGACCTGGGGCAAGCTGGCCGAGGCCGGCATGGCCGCGCGTGTCCTGGAGGCCTGCGGCAACCTGCGTTCCACGGGCACCCGCATCAAGTAGTCCGCGGTACCCCACGAGCCCGGCGCCTCTCCTCGGCGCCGGGCTCGCTGTATACCTGGAACCATGCCCGACGTACGGATCAGCTCCCCGCAGGGCCGGTGGATCCTGTTCACCACCATCCTCGGCTCCGGCATGGCACTGCTGGACGCCACCGTCGTCAACGTGGCCCTGCCCCGCATGGGCGAGGACCTCGACGCGAACCTGTCCGCGCTCCAGTGGACGGTCAACGCCTACATGCTCACCCTGGCCGGCCTGATCCTCCTCGGCGGCTCCCTCGGCGACCGCTACGGGCGCCGGCGGATCTTCGTCGTCGGGGTGGTGTGGTTCGCCGCCGCCTCGCTGCTGTGCGGGCTCGCCCCGAACGCCGAGGTCCTCATCGCCGCCCGCGCCCTCCAGGGGGTCGGCGGGGCGCTGCTGACCCCGGGCTCCCTCGCCCTGATCCAGGCCTCCTTCCACCCCGACGACCGGGGGCGCGCGGTGGGCCTGTGGTCCGGCTTCGGCGGCATCGGGGCGGCCGTCGGGCCGTTCCTCGGCGGCTGGCTGGTGGACGGACCCGGCTGGCGGTGGGTGTTCCTGCTGAACGTGCCGCTCGCGCTGGTCTGCGTCCCGGTCGCGCTCCGCCATGTCCCGGAGTCCGGCGACGGCAGCACCGCGCACGGCCGCTTCGACGTCCTCGGCGCGGCCCTCGGCGCGCTCTCCCTGGCCCTGGTCACCTACGCGCTGATCGAGGCGGACTGGATCACCGCCGTCCTCGGCGTGGTCCTCGGGGTCGCCTTCGTGTACGTCGAGAAGCGGCGCCCCGACCCGATGATGCCGCTGGACGTCTTCGCGTCCCGCCAGTTCACCGCCGTCAACCTGGTCACCCTGTGCGTGTACGCGGCGCTCGGCGGGTTCTTCTTCCTCGCCGTGATCCAGCTCCAGGTCGTCTCCGGGTACTCGGCGCTGGCCGCGGGGACGGCGCTGCTGCCGACGACCCTGCTGATGCTGCTGCTCTCGGCCCGGTCCGGCGCCCTCGCCGACCGGATCGGGCCGCGCATCCCGCTCACCGTCGGACCCCTGGTCAGCGCGGCCGGGCTGCTGCTGATGCTGAGGGTCGGCCCGGACGCCTCCTACGTCGCCGACGTCCTGCCCGCCGTCCTCGTCTTCGGCCTGGGCCTGGTCGCCCTGGTCGCCCCGCTGACGGCCACCGTGCTCGCCTCCGTGGACGTCGCCCGGGCGGGCCTGGCCAGCGGCATCAACAACGCGGCCGCCCGTGCCGCGGGCCTGGTCGCGGTGGCCGCGCTGCCGCTGCTGACCGGGATGAGCGAGGAGGCCTACCGCTCGCCGGACGCCTTCGACGACGCCTTCGGGCAGGCCATGCTGTGGTGCGCGGGCGCGCTGGTCGTGGGCTCGGTCCTGGCCTTCGCGACCGTACGTTCCCTGCCGCCGGGCTGCCGGAAGCCCGAATGCCGTACGAACGCGGCGATCTCGGCGCCACCGCTGGAGGGCGGGCCGACGCGCAAGCGGCTGGCGTCCTGAAGGGGCTCGCACCCGGCAGCGGCGCGGGCCCGTATCTCCCCCCGCGCGCCGATACACCAGACTGGAACCATGACGATTCACGAGAACCTCCTCGGGGGCCCGCCCCCGACCCACCTCCCCGACGACCCGGAGCCCCGTGAGCTCCTCGCGTCCGGCACCGCGCCCGCCGACGTCGCCGCGCGGTACCCGAAGTCCTCCCTGGCCTGGGCCCGGCTGGCCGACGAGGCGTTCGAGCGGGGCGGCGTCGTGGAGTCGTACGCCTACGCCCGTACCGGCTACCACCGCGGCCTGGACGCCCTGCGCCGCAGCGGCTGGAAGGGCCACGGCCCGGTGCCGTGGGAGCACGAGCCCAACCGCGGCTTCCTGCGCGCCCTGCACGCCCTCGCCCGCGCCGCCGGGTCCATCGGCGAGCAGGACGAGTACGAGCGCTGCACCCAGTTCCTGAAGGACTCCTCCCCGACCGCCGCCCAGACGCTGGGCTAGCCGGTATCCCCGGAGTGCGGGGTCCGGCTGTGACGCGGTCGGACCTTGCACTTTCCCGGGACGACCCCCGAGGATTCGGGTGGGGACCGGGGCCCCCGTGTCGAAAACGGCAGGGGCGGACCGCTACCCGGAGTAACAACAGGAGACAGCGATGTCCCAAGAGGCTCAGGACACACAGGAGCCCGAGACCCCGCATCTCGACTTCGCCGGCACCACGCCGTACGAGGACTACGTCAAGGCGGACGTCCTCACCCACCTCCAGCACACCCTCTCCGACGATCCCGGAGAGATGGTCTTCCTGGTCACCACCCAGGTCATGGAGCTGTGGTTCACCGTGATCGTCCACGAGTGGGAGACCGCCGCGCACGCGCTGCGCGAGGACCGGGTGCCGGTCGCGATCGACGCGCTCAAGCGCTCGGTGCGGGAGCTGGAGGCGCTCAACGCCTCCTGGCGGCCGCTCGGCCAGCTGACCCCGGCCCAGTTCAACTCCTACCGCAGCGCCCTCGGCGAGGGCTCCGGCTTCCAGTCGGCGATGTACCGGCGGATGGAGTTCCTGCTCGGCGAGAAGTCCGCGTCCATGCTCGTCCCGCACCGCGGCGCGCCGCGCGTCCACGCGGAACTGGAGAAGGCGCTGCACGAGCCGAGCCTGTACGACGAGGTGCTGCGGCTGCTCGCCCGGCGCGGGCACGCCGTCCCCGCCGAGGTCCTCACCCGTGACGTGGCCCTGCGCTACGAGCCCTCGGAGCAGGTGGAGGCCGTTTGGACGGCCGTCTACTCCGGTGACGCGGCCGACGAGGTCGCCCGTCTGGGCGAGGCGCTGACGGACGTCGGCGAGCTGGTGTGGCGCTGGCGCAACGACCACCTGGTCGCCACCCGCCGCGCGATGGGCGCCAAGGCCGGCACGGGCGGCTCGGCCGGGGTGGCCTGGCTGGAGAAGCGCGCCCGCAAGAACGTCTTCCCGGAGCTGTGGACGGCGAGGTCCCATGTCTGAGCCGGGGGCGCAGGAGCCGCGGGTGCGGGAGCCGGGGGCCCACGAGCTGCGGGCGCGGGCGGAGAAGCTCGACGCCGAGGACGCGCTCGCGCACAAGCGGGCCGAGTTCGTCCTCGACGACGCGGTGTACCTCGACGGGAACTCGCTGGGCGCGCTGCCCGCGGGCGTGCCGGACCGGGTCGCGGACGTGGTCCGGCGGCAGTGGGGCGAGCTGCGCATCCGGTCCTGGGACGAGAGCGGCTGGTGGACCGCGCCGGAGCGGATCGGCGACCGGATCGCCCCCCTGGTGGGGACCGGGCCGGGCCGGATCGTCGTCGGCGACTCGACAAGCGTCAATATTCTCAAGGCGCTTGTGGCGGCCGTCCGGATGGCGGGCGAGGGCCGGGACGAGATCGTCGTGGACGCCACGACCTTCCCCACCGACGGCTACATCGCCGCGTCCGCGGCCCGGCTGACCGGCCGCACGCTGCGCCCGGTGGCCCCGTCCGAGATCCCCGGCGCCCTCGGGGACCGGACGGCCGCGGTGCTGCTCAACCACGTCGACTACCGCACCGGGCGGCTGCACGACCTGCCGTCGCTGACGGCCGCGGTCCACGGGGCGGGCGCGCTCGCCGTGTGGGACCTGTGCCACAGCGCGGGCGCGCTGCCGGTGGGCCTCGACGAGCACGGCGTGGACCTGGCGGTCGGCTGCACCTACAAGTACCTGAACGGGGGTCCGGGTTCACCGGCGTACCTCTACGTACGGGCGGACCTGCAGTCCCGTTTCGACTCGCCCCTGCCGGGCTGGAACTCGCACGCCGAGCCCTTCGGCATGCGCGCCGGCTACGAGCCGGCCGAGGGCGCCCTGCGCGGCCGGGTGGGTACCCCGGACATCCTGTCCATGCTGGCCCTGGAGGCGGCGCTGGACGTGTGGCGGGACGTCTCCGTCGAGGCGGTGCGCGCCAAGTCGCTGGCCCTGACGGACTTCTTCCTGGAGTGCGTCGAGGCGTACGTGCCACGCGGGCGGGTGGAGTCCCTGACCCCGGCCGCGCACCCGGAGCGAGGCAGCCAGGTGGCGCTGCGCTGCGACGACGCCGGCGACGTGATGCGGCGGCTGATCGAGCGGGGCGTGGTGGGCGACTTCCGGGCCCCGGACGTCCTGCGGTTCGGATTCACCCCGTTGTACGTCGGTTTCGCCGACGCCGAGCGGGCGGCTCGGGTCCTCGGCGAGCTGCTGACGGCGTAGGCGCGGGCGCGGGGTGCCGCCGTACCGCGGCACCCCGTCCCCGTACCTCCCGGCCCGGGAGAGAACCGTTTACCCCTCACCCAGCGTGACATCCGCGTGTCCGCGCACGTCACCGGCCTGATACCGTCCCCGCCAACGGCCAAGTCACGCACCTGGTCCGCCACTTCCTCCCCCCGGTGCCGTTCAGGCTGCCCGGGAGGTCCCCGCTTCGTCGCTGAGAGGTTGGAGCATGCCGGAAGACGCCGCCGCCCGGTCCGCCGCCGAAGAGCAGTCGGCCTTCTCGCACCCGCCCGTCGATCCCGACGCCACCGCCGCCTACGGCGACCACCCGGACCAGGTGATCGACTTCTACGCCCCGCGCGTCCAGGCCGCGCCCGGCACCCCTGTTCCCGTGGTGGCCGTGCTGCACGGCGGCGCCTGGCGGTCCCCCTACGACCGCCGCCACATCACCCCGTTCGCCGGTTTCCTGGCCGGCCGGGGCTTCGCGGTGGCCGTCGTCGAGTACCGCAGGGGCGCCGAGGGCGCCGCCGACCGGGCGGGCCGCTGGCCGGACACCCTCGACGACGTGGCCGCCGCCCTCGACGCGCTGCCGGCCCTGGTCGCCGGGGCCCTCCCGCAGGCCGACCTGGGGCGCACGGTCGTCACCGGCCACTCGGCGGGCGGGCATCTCGCCCTGTGGGCGGCGGCCCGGCACCTGCTGCCGTCCGACGCCCCCTGGCGCACCGACGGTCCCGCCCCGCTGCGCGGCGTCGTCGCCCTCGCCCCGATCGCGGACTTCGCGGTCGCCGACAAGCTGGACGTGTGCGGCGGCGCGGCCCGCCAGTTCCTCGGCGGCGACGAGCACTTCGCGGAGCGCAGGCCCTACGCCGACCCCGCGCTGCTGCTGCCCACCGGCATCGCCACCACCCTCGTCCAGGGCCGCACCGACGTGGACGTGCCCCAGGCCGTCGCCGAGGCGTACGCGGACGCGGCGGCCCGGGCCGGTGAGGTGGTGGGGCTGACGCTGCTGGAGGACGTGGGCCACTTCCCGCTGATCGACCCGGCGGCGGACGCGTGCGCGGTGGTCGCCGAGGAGATCGCCCAGCTCGCCTGGTGAGGGCCGGGGGCTATTGGTGAGCGCCCGGGGCTCTCGGTGAGCGCCGGGACCGCCGTGGGGGCGCCGGTACTGCCGTGGGGCCGCCGGGACCGCCATGGGCCGCCGTAGTACTTGAGACGGACCCCGCAGGACCCTTCTCGCAGGTGACGACGGCGGGCCGGGCCTGCGCCTACCGTGCTGTGCGTGACCGAGACGACCAGCAAAGCCCAGAGCCCGGAGTTCCGGCTCGCCGCGGACGCCCTGCGCGGGCTGCGGCAGGACCTGTTCCACGACGTGTTCGCCTACCGTCCGCTGCGCCGGCTGAGCGCGGACGGCCCGCTGACGCGCCAGCTGCCGGGCCGGCTGCGGGAGTACGTGACCTGGACGCCGCACGCCCTGATCGGCGCGGTGGCCCTGCTGGCCCTGCTGGTGGCGAGCGTCGACACCGACGGGCCGCCCCTGCTGCTCGGCCCGCTCTGCGTGCTCCCGGTGCTGCTGACGATGGCGCGTCCGGTCGGGGCGTTCTGGCTGTCGCTCGCGGCCACCCCCGTCAGCGGCGCGATCGGCGGCTCGTGGGGGGACTGGCCGTGGATACCCGGCGCCTTCGTCTGCCACCTGGCCGTGCTGACGATCGTGGCCATGCGCACCAGGCCCCGCACGGCGGCCTGGATGTGGCTGGTGACGGCCGCCTACGGTCTGGTCGCCGAGGCCGGCTTCGGACCGGGCTACTACGGCACCAACACCGGTCCCATGCTGGTGGTCTCCGCGATGGTGCTGCTCTGTGTCGCCGTCTGGCAGATCCGCCGCGAGGCGCGGCAGGAGGTCACCGCGCAGGCCACGGAGACCGCGCAGGAGCGCTCCCGGCGGACCCTGCTGGAGGAGCGCACCACCATCGCCCGCGAGCTGCACGACGTGGTCGCCCACCACATGTCGGTCGTCGCCATCCAGGCGGAGGCCGCCCCCTACCGGGTGGAGAACCCGCCGCCCGAGCTGGAGCGCGCCTTCGCCACCATCCGGGAGAACGCCGTCGCCGCCCTGACCGAACTCCGCCGCGTCCTCGGCGTCGTACGCGCCGAGGACTACGAGGCCCCGGACGCCCCGCAGCCCACCCTTGCCGACCTCGACGCGCTGCTCGCCAATGTGCGCGACGCGGGCCAGGACGTGGTGAAGACGGTGACCGGGGCGGTGCGCGAGCTGCCGCAGGGCGTGGAGCTGTCGGCGTACCGCATCGTCCAGGAGGCGCTCAGCAACACCCTGCGGCACGCGCCCGGCGCGAGCGCCAAGGTCGAGATCGGCTATGTCCTGGGCGGTCTCGGTCTGCGCGTGGTGAACACCCCGCCACCGGCCCCCTCCCTGGTCAAGCCCTCGCCGGGCGCCGGACACGGCATCACGGGGATGCGTGAGCGGGTCACGATGCTGGGCGGCGAGATGACGGCCGGCGCGACCGACGACGGCGGCTACGAGGTGGCCGTGTTCCTGCCTGTGCGGCCCGCGGGGGACGAGTCATGACGGTCCGTGTGCTGATCGCCGACGACCAGATGATGGTGCGCGAGGGCTTCTCGGTGCTGCTGAACGCGATGCCGGACATCGAGGTGGTCGGGGAGGCGGTGAACGGCCGCGAGGCGGTCGCCAAGGTCCGTGAACTCGCCCCGGACGTGGTCCTGATGGACATCCGCATGCCCGAGCTGAACGGCATCGAGGCGACCCGGGAGATCGTCGCCGCGGACGGCACCGCGAAGGTCCTGGTGCTGACCACCTTCGACCTCGACGAGTACGTCTACCAGGCGCTGCGGGCGGGCGCGTCCGGCTTCCTGCTGAAGGACGCCTCGGCCCGCCAGCTCGCCGACGGGGTCCGGCTGGTCGCCGCCGGGGAGGCGCTGCTGGCGCCCTCCGTGACCCGGCGGCTGATCACCGAGTTCTCCCGGCTCTCGCACACCCCCAAGCTGATGTCCGCCGCCCGCGCCGCCTACGGCGACCTGACGGAGCGCGAGACGGAGGTGCTGGTGCTGATCGCCGAGGGCCTGTCCAACGCCGAGATCGCCGGACGGCTGGTGGTCGCCGAGTCGACGATCAAGACCCATGTCAGCCGGATCCTGGTCAAGTTGGGCCTGCGGGACCGTACCCAGGCGGCGGTGTTCGCCTACGAGGCGCGGCTGGTGACACCGGGCTGACCGGGCCGCCCGTTTCCCCGCCGGTGCGAGTCGGCCCTGGTCAGACCGGGCGTCTTGGGGCTAGCGTCCGTTCATGGGAGCCTTCGATCCATGGGACCCGGCGTTCCTCGCCGACCCCTACCCCGCCTATGCCGAGCTGCGCGCCAAGGGGCGCGTGCACTACTTCGAGCCCACGAACCAGTGGCTCGTACCGCACCACGCCGACGTCTCGGCGCTGCTGCGCGACCGCCGCCTCGGCCGGACCTACCAGCACCGGTTCACCCACGAGGACTTCGGGCGTACGGCGCCACCGGCCGAGCACGAGCCGTTCCACACCCTCAACGACCACGGCATGCTCGATCTGGAGCCGCCGGACCACACCCGGATCCGGCGCCTGGTGTCGAAGGCGTTCACCCCGCGCACGGTGGAGCGCCTCGCGCCCTACGTGGCCGGGCTCGCCGGTGAGCTGGTGGACCGGCTCGTCGAGGCCGGCGGCGGGGACCTCCTCACCGACGTCGCCGAACCGCTGCCGGTCGCGGTCATCGCCGAGATGCTGGGCATCCCCGAGGCGGACCGGGCGCCGCTGCGGCCCTGGTCGGCGGAGATCTGCGGGATGTACGAGCTGAGCCCCTCGGAGGAGACCGCGGACAGGGCGGTACGGGCCTCCGTGGAGTTCTCCGCGTACCTGCGGGAGCTGATCGCCGAGCGGCGGGGGAAGCCGGGGGACGACCTGATCTCCGGGCTCATCGCCGCGCACGACGAGGGGGACCGGCTCACCGAGCAGGAGATGATCTCGACGTGCGTGCTGCTGCTGAACGCGGGGCACGAGGCGACGGTCAACGCGACGGTGAACGGGTGGGCGGCGCTGTTCCGTCATCCCGAGCAGCTGGCTCTGTTGCGGGGGGATCACTCGCTCGTGCCGTCCGCCGTGGAGGAGTTGATGCGGTACGACACGCCTCTTCAGCTCTTCGAGCGGTGGGTGCTGGACGAGGTCGAGATCGACGGGGTGGTGATTCCTCGGGGGGCCGAGATCGCCATGTTGTTCGGGTCCGCGAACCGGGATCCCGCGGTGTTTCGGGATGCGGAGCGGCTTGATCTCGGGCGGGTGGAGAATCCGCACATTTCGTTCAGTGCGGGGATTCACTACTGCATCGGGGCGCCGCTGGCTCGGATTGAGCTGGGGGCGTCCATGCGGGCGTTGTTGGAGCGGGCTCCGGGGTTGGAGTTGGCTGCGGAGCCGCGGTTGAAGCGGAACTTTGTCATCCGAGGGATGGAGGGGTTGCGGGTTTCGGTCTGACGGCGGGTTCGTGGGTGCGGGTGGGTTGTGGGCGGTTTGCGCAGTTCCCCGCGCCCCGGGTTGTCGGGTGCGGGTGGGTTGTGGTTGTTCGCGCAGTTCCCCGCGCCCCTTTTGGGGTGGTGGCGGGGTTCGGTCTGCTGCGGGAGGGGTGTGGCTGGGCGCGCAGTTCCTCGCGCCCCTACAGGGCGCTTTCCATGTTTTTGGTGGGGAGGATCAGGCCCAGGGCGTTTTGGCGGACCGTCCAGGTCTTGTGGCGGACCGGGCCTGCTTCTGTGGTGTCCGCTCTGTAGCGGAAGTCCGTTCCCGAGACCGTGATGCGGTTGCCCCTCGCCAGGAGGGGGGACGGCTCCGAGGTCTGGTGGACCTCCACCGTCGCCGTGCCTGAGCCGTGCGGGGTGACCGAGACGTCGTCCACCGGCTGGTCCAGGTCGACCAGGGTCACTCCGTCGACCTCCACCCGCAGGCGGCTCGGACCGAGCCCCGACGGGACCGGCGCCGGACGCGCCGGCACCAGGGTCCGTACCAGGGAGTGGTACGTCCGCCGCCAGGGCCGCTCCTCCAGCTCCCCGGCGCCCCCCGAGGGCGGCAGGGACGGGATGCGCAGGGTGCCCAGCACCACCCCGTCGCTGTCGTCGACGAGGACGTCCATCCGCCGCTCCACGCCCTCCAGCACGGCCCGCGCCGCCGCGACCGTGCCCGTGGGCACCCCCAGCGCCCCGGCCAGCGACAGCCCGGCGCCCACCGGGACCACCGACAGGGCGCATCCGGCCAGCTCCCGCTGCCGGTGCAGCAGGGACACCGCCCGCACCAGCGCCCTGTCGTCGCCCACCACGACGGGCCGCCGCGACCCGCGGCGCTGGAGCGCCCGGGCGAATTCCTCGGGCCCCTCCGGCATGCAGACCTTCGTCGCGGCACCCGCGCTGAGCACGTCTTTCGCGATCCGGACGGACTCCCCGTCCGTATGCCGGGCGACCGGGTCGATGACCACCAGCAGCTGATCGGACGTCGCGAAAGTCGCCACCTCGGCCATGCCTCGCTTCCTCGGGTAGCATCTTTGTGCAAGAGCCCCTTGCGCTATTGCGCCAGGGGCTTCGTCTATTCCGGGGCATCCGGTCCGACGGGTTGCGACCGACGATGGTCGCCGGTGTGCGTGCACAGCAGTGTCGCGTACGCCCCTGACCTTGGACATGCCCCGCCCGGAAGGGGTGTACGCGCGTGCCCGCACTTGTGCTGCTCGGTGCTCAGTGGGGTGACGAAGGCAAGGGAAAGGCCACCGACCTGCTCGGTGGATCCGTGGACTATGTGGTGCGCTACCAGGGCGGCAACAACGCCGGCCATACGGTGGTCGTGGGCGATCAGAAGTACGCCCTGCATCTCCTCCCTTCCGGAATCCTGTCCCCGGGGTGTACCCCGGTCATCGGCAACGGTGTCGTCGTCGACCCGTCGGTCCTGCTCTCCGAGCTGAGCGGACTGAACGACCGAGGCGTCGACACGTCCAAGCTCCTCATCAGCGGTAACGCGCACATCATCACGCCGTACAACGTCACGGTCGACAAGGTGACGGAACGCTTCCTCGGAAAGCGGAAGATCGGCACGACCGGGCGCGGTATCGGTCCCACCTACGCGGACAAGATCAACCGCGTCGGCATCCGGGTCCAGGATCTGTACGACGAGTCGATCCTGCTGCAGAAGGTCGAGGCGGCGCTCGACGTCAAGAACCAGCTGCTGACCAAGCTCTACAACCGTCGCGCCATCGCCGTGGACCAGGTGGTCGAGGAGCTGCTCGGCTACGCGGAGAAGCTCCGGCCGTACGTCGCCGACACGGTGCTGGTGCTCAACCAGGCCCTGGAGGACGACAAGGTCGTGCTCTTCGAGGGCGGCCAGGGCACGCTGCTGGACATCGACCACGGCACGTACCCCTTCGTCACCTCCAGCAACCCGACCGCGGGCGGCGCCTGCACGGGTGCGGGCGTGGGCCCGACGAAGATCAGCCGGGTCATCGGCATCCTGAAGGCGTACACCACCCGCGTCGGCGCCGGCCCGTTCCCCACGGAGCTGTTCGACGAGGACGGCGAGGCGCTGCGCCGCATCGGCCACGAGCGGGGTGTCACCACCGGCCGTGACCGCCGCTGCGGCTGGTTCGACGCGGTGATCGCCCGGTACGCGACCCGGGTGAACGGTCTGACGGACTTCTTCCTCACCAAGCTCGACGTCCTCACCGGCTGGGAGCAGATCCCGGTCTGCGTGGCGTACGAGATCGACGGCAGGCGCGTCGAGGAGCTGCCCTACTCGCAGTCCGACTTCCACCACGCGAAGCCGGTCTACGAGACGCTGCCGGGCTGGTCCGAGGACATCACCAAGGCGAAGTCGTTCTCCGACCTGCCGAAGAACGCCCAGAACTACGTCAAGGCGCTGGAGGAGATGTCCGGCGCCCCGATCTCCGCGATCGGCGTGGGCCCGGGCCGGGACGAGACGATCGAGATCAACTCGTTCATCTGATTCCGGCGCCGGTCACGGCGCGTGCGGGAAGGGGCGTCCCGGTCACGGGGCGCCCCTTCCCGCTGTCCCCCTCTCACTCCGTGCGCAGGGCCTTCGCGGTGTCGGTGCGGGCCGCCCAGCCCGCCGGGAGCAGCGCGCCGCCCAGGGCGATCGTCAGGGCGCCCAGGGAGAGCGCGGCCAGCAGCGCGGGCGCGTAGACGGCGGTGTACGCGGCGGGGAGGTTCATGCCGACCGCGTCGCCCATCAGCGGGGTGACCCAGTGGTGCAGGGCGACCCCGGCCGGGACGCCGACGGCGCCCGCGAGCACGCCGACGGTGGTCACCGAGGTGAGGACCAGGGTGAGGGTCTGCCGGGGCGTCATGCCGAGCGACTTCATGACACCGAGGTCGTGGACGCGGTCGCGGGTGTCGAGGACGACCGTGTTGAGGACGCCGAGCGCCGCGACGGCGACCAGCATCAGGGTGAGCGTCGCGATCAGCGCGTTCATGGCCGCGATCACCGAGGAGCTGTCGCCGCCGGTGGTGTGCGCGAAGGCGCCGGTGCCGTCCAGGGCCTCTTCCAGGCTCGCCAGGTAGGCCGCGGTGGAGGTGCCGGAGTCCGGCTGGACGTGGAAGCGGTGCGGGGCGGTGTCCAGGCCCAGGGCCTTCAGGGTCGACGTCCCGGTGAGCAGGAGCATGCCCTCCTCCTCGGTGAAGAACGCCTCGCCGACGACGCGCACGGTCGTGCTCCGGCCGCCCTCGGAGAGCTTCACGGTGTCGCCGACCTCCAGCCCGGCCGCGTCCAGGAACCGCTTGGTCACCACGGCCTGGCCGGTGCCGTCCAGCCAGTGGCCCGACACCAGGTCCGGTGCCGCCCAGGACGCGTCGCCCCCGTAGGCGATCACGGAGGTCCGGCCCGCGATGCCGGACGCCTTCACCTCGCCCTGGGCCGTGGAGTAGTGGCGCCGGGTCGCCGGCTCGGCGTCCAGGGCGGCGGCGACGTCCGCCGGGTCCGCCGCCTTCACCGGCTCCTGCCCGGGCGCCGGGACCACCTCGGCGCCCCGGGGGCCGCCCGGCCCGTGCCCGGTCTCCACGACGACCGGGGCGGCGGCGTCGAGCATCCGCCGGCCCTGGATGTCGCCGAGGGTCTGGCCGAGGCCGACCGCGAAGGTCACCGTGACGGTGGCGAAGGTGACGGCCGCCGCCGTGGTCGCCGCCCGCGCCGGGCGGGCGAAGGGCTGCGTGAGACCCAGGCCCACCGGCCGGGGCAGCGCGAGCCGGCCCGCCAGCCGCCGGGCCCACCGCCCCCGCCCGCTGTCCGGGGTGCGCCCCACGGTGAGCGCCTCGACCGGCCGCAGCCGCCCGGCCCGCAGTGCCGGCACCAGCGCGGCCAGGCCCACCAGGGCGAGTGCCACGGCGGGGGCGCCGAGATCGACCCACCAGGGGACGGTGGCGGAGGCGCCGCTGTAGACGTCCTCGACCCCGCCCAGGACCGGCCCGGCCAGCAGGTTCCCCAGGCCCACGCCGAGCGCGCAGCCCACCGAGGCCGGCACCAGCGCCTGGGCGACGTAGGCCCGTACGACCTGGGCCGGGGTGAAGCCGAGCGGCTTGAGGACGCCGATGCGCCGGGTCGCCGAGCCGACCGAGCCGCTGACGACGATCCCGATGATCAGCACCGACATGACCAGGCCGAGCACCCCGAAGGCGGCCACGAACGGCACGAACGCCAGCGCGTTGGCGAGCTGCTCCTGCCGGACGGCGAGATGGGACCGGGTGCCGGTCAGCGCGCCCTCGGGCGTGGCCGCCGCGATCGCGGTGCGGCCCGCCGTCACCTCGGCGTCGGTGTCCGCCTCGGTCAGCCGGTACAGCATCCGGTACTCCCAGGCGCCGTCGCCGGTGGTGAACGCCTCGGCCTGGGCGGGGGTCACCCAGGCGCCGGCGGTGCCGGTCACCGACCGGGCGAGCCCCACGACGGTCAGCGTGGGCGCGCCGGGCAGGTCCGGGAAGCTCAGCCGGGTGCCCTTCTCCAGCGGGGCCTCGCTCTCGGCGAGCACGATCTCGCCGGGGCGGGCGGCCCAGCGGCCGGTGAGCAGTTCCAGCCGGTCGACCGTCCCCCCGGGGCCCGCCCGGCCGGTCACCGTCAGCTCGGGCAGCGTCGCCCCGGCCGGCAGCCCGGCGCTGTCCGCGACGGTGCGCGGGGCCGCCTGGAGCGTCCGGAAGGGGCCCGCCGCCTCGCTCACCCCGGCGGCCCGCGCGGTCGCCGCGAGCTGGTCCGGGGTGGCCGCGCGGGGGTCGAACGAGGCGGCCAGATGGGCACCGGCCCGCTCGGTCATGGCCTGTTCGAAGGGGGCCCGGGACGCGGCGAGCACCCCGGCGGCCACCACCGAGGCGGTGACGGCGATCAGTGTCGTCAGGACCATCACCGTGGTCTGCAGCGGGCGCCGTCCCACTCCGGCGCGCACCACCCGGCCCAGGGCGCTCATCGCGGCACCGCCACGGTGTCGCGGACGATCCGGCCGTCGACCAGCTCGATGGTGCGGGTCGTGCAGGACTCGGCGAGCACCGGATCGTGGGTGACCAGCAGGACCGTCTGACCGTCCGCGTTGAGCGCGGTCAGCAGGTCGCGTACGTCCTGCCCGGCGGCGGAGTCCAGGGCGCCGGTCGGCTCGTCGGCCAGGAGCAGCGCGGGACGGTTCATCAGGGCCCGGGCGACGGCGACCCGCTGCCGTTCCCCGCCGGAGAGCCGGCCCGGGTGGGCCTCGGCGTGCCGGCCGATGCCGAGGCGGTCCAGCAGTTCGGCGGCGCGCCTGCGGGCCTCGGCGCGGGGGATTCCGGCCAGCTGGGCCGGGAGCAGCACGTTGTCGGCGACGGTGAGGTCGTCGAGGAGGTTGAAGAACTGGAAGACCATCCCGATGCCGGCCCTGCGGTACTTCGCCGAGGCGGCCTCGCCGAGGGTGTCCACCCGCACCCCGGCCACCGTGACGCTGCCGCTGTCGGGGCGGTCCAGGCCCGCGATCAGGTTGAGCAGGGTGGACTTGCCGCTGCCCGACGGCCCCAGCACGGCCACCGCCTCCCCGCGCCGCACGGTCAGCCGGACCCCGTCGAGCGCCGGCGGCCCCTGCCCGTAGCGCCGGCTCACGTCCCGGATGTCGATGACGGGTGCCGTGGTGCCGGTGCTGTCGTTCGTGTCCATGGGCTCTCCCAGCCGGTGGCGGACGGTTCGCCAGGACGCTAGGGGCGGGCCGGGCGCCGGGTCGTCGCCCGCGACGGCGACCGCGGCTGCCATACCGGACGGAGTCCGCGGGCGTGTCATCCCCCGGAGGTACGCGGTGGATGTACGGCGGATCGGCGGCGGGAGGGATGTGCCCGGCGCCGGGCGCCCGCCAGACTGGCCGCATGGACGGGGCGGGGGTACACCGATGGCGGGCCGGGGCCGGGGTCGCGGCGCTGCTGCGCCCGGGGCCGCCGCCGCGGCCCTCGCGCTGGATGTGGACGGCGGACGGGGTGCTCGCCCTGGTGCTGGCCGTCTGCACGGCCGGCGCCGTCGAGGGCGGTGACCGGCCGGACGTCACGCCGCCGTTCCAGGTGCCCGCACCCGGGATGCCCCCGCCCCCGGAGGGCCCGGAGCCGGCCCCCGGGACGCTGCTGCTGGCCGTGCTGACCGCGCTGCCGCTGGCCGGCCGGCGGCGGTATCCGCTCGCCGCGTTCTGGGCGGTGCTGGTGCTGAGCCTGCTGTTCGGCCGGAGCACGGCCGGCACGGCTGACCCGGTGTCCGTGTACCCGTTCCTGTCCTGCATGGTCGCCGCGTACAGCGCCGCCGTGCACAGCCCGCACCGGCTGCACACGCTGGTGAGCCTGCTGGTCGGCGCCGTCCTCATGGCGGCGCTGCACGAGCGGTACCTGCCCGCGTTCACGCCCGGCTTCGTGCCGTTCCTGGTGCTGCTCGGCGTGGGCATCGCGGCCAACGCCATCCACACCTGGCAGCAGCGCTTCAGGGACCTTCAGCAACGGCAGGAGGCCGCGACCCGGCTCGCGGTCGAGCTCGAACGAGCCCGGATCTCCCGGGAGTTGCACGATGTCGTGACCCACAATGTGAGCGTGATGGTGATCCAGGCGGGCGCCGCCCGGAAGGTGATGGACAAGGCCCCGGACCGGGCCCGTGAGGCGCTGCTGGCCGTGGAGGCGGGCGGGCGCACCGCCCTGGCCGAACTACGCCATGTGATGGGCCTGTTGACGATGGACACCGAGGGCGGCCGGGAACCGGAGCTGTCCCCGCAGCCCGGTCTCGCCCAGGTCGCCGCCCTCGCCGGCCGGGTGCGCGCGACGGGCGTGCCCGTCGAACTCGCCGTCACCGGAAGCCCGGTGGCGCTGGCGGCGGGCGCCGATCTGGCCGCGTACCGGGTGGTGCAGGAGGCGCTGACCAACGTGGTGCGGCACGCGGGCGGTGCGCGGGTGCGGATCAGCGTCGCGCACGGCCCGGACGCGGTGCGCGTGGAGGTGTCCGACACCGGCGGCACCCCGTCGGCGGAGGCCGGACCCGGGGGCGGGCGGGGGCTGACGGGGCTGCGGGAGCGGCTCGCGGTGTACGGCGGCACGCTGGAGAGCGGGCCCCGGCCCGCCGACGGCTTCCGGGTCCGGGCCGTGATCCCGGCGGAGGGGCCGCCGGGCGTCGCGGTGGGGGAGGCCGGATGAGCGCGCCGAGGGTCGTGATCGCCGACGACCAGGCGCTGGTGCGCACCGGGTTCTCCATGATCCTGGCCGCCGACGGCATCGACGTGGTCGCCGAGGCGGCCGACGGCGAGCAGGCCGTGGAGGCGGTCCGGCACACCCGTCCCGACCTGGTGCTGATGGACGTCCGCATGCCGGGCCTGGACGGCCTGGAGGCGACCCGCCGCATCCTCTCCGGCGCCGTGGTCCCCGACCCGCCGCCGCGCGTGCTGATCCTGACCACCTACGACCTGGACCGCTACGTCTACGCCGCCCTCACCGCCGGGGCCAGCGGCTTCCTGCTCAAGGACGTCACGCCCGAGCACCTGGTCGCCGCCGTCCGCCTGGCCCGCTCAGGCGACGCGCTGCTCGCCCCGGCGATCACCCGGCGCCTGGTGGAGCGGTTCGTCTCCCAGGACACCCGGACCGCCGCCCTCCACCGCGACCTGTCCGTCCTCACCCCGCGCGAGACGGAGGTCCTCCAGGCCCTGGGCACGGGCCTGAGCAACGCGGAGCTGGCCGCGCGCTTCACCCTGAGCGAGGCCACGGTGAAGACGCACGTGGCCCGCATCCTCGCCAAGCTGCGCCTGCGCGACCGCGCCCAGGCCGTGGTCGTCGCCTACGAGACGGGACTGGTCGCGCCGGGCGCGGGCCGACCCGGAGCGCCGTGAGAAGAAGGGTGAGTGCGCACCCGTCGTCGTGAGGGGCACGAGTCGTGGGTCCGCGTGCCGGTCGACGGCGCCGAGCCGGCCCGGAGAAGGGTCAACACCGCTTGCGCACAGGCCGTGACGGGCTGATCGGGGGCCCTTCTCCCTCTGCGCCGGGGTGTGGGGCGGGCCTATCCTTGAGGTGTACAAACCGGCCGAAATCGGTTGAGGCCGGTTTGAGGTCGGGGCGCGAGCGGCGGCGGAAGGTGAGTGCGATGCGCGTGATGCTCAAGGCCACGCTGGACACGGAGAAGGGCAACGAGGCCATACGTGAGGGCCGGATGCCCAAGGTGATGCAGGAGGCCATGGAGAAGTTGCGGCCGGAGGCCGCCTACTTCGGCCCGGAGGGCGGGCGCCGCACCTGCTGGCTGGTGATCGACCTCCAGGACAGCTCCCAACTGCCGCCCGCGGCCGAGCCCTTCTTCACCGAGATGAACGCCAGGGTCGAGTTCATCCCCGTGATGAACGCCGACGACCTCCAGAAGGGCCTCTCGCAGCTAGGGCCCTCCTGATGGATCTCCGCGGCGTCGCGACGCCCGGCACGCCCGCTCGGCGTGCGGCGCGAAGGGACAGGTGGCTCCGCCACATGACCCTCCACGCCGCACGTCGAGCGCACGCACCGAACGCCGCTCCTTCTCCCGCGGAGATCCATCAGAAGGGCCCTCGGCGGCTGATTCGCGGGACCCGCCGGAGGGCCGCGCTCAGCTGAAGATGATCATCGAGCCCTGGGCCAGGCTCCGGGTCGCCGCCGCGTGCAGGCCCAGCCAGACATGGCGCTCACGGGCGAAGGGGCTGGGGTCGTAGGGGGCGGGCACGGCCGGCTCCTCCAACTCGGTGGGAGCCAGGGGCGGCTGGGGCGCGGACGGAGGGTTGGCCGGGTCGATGCCGATCGACGGGGCCACGAACTCCAGCTCCCGCAGCAGGCTCTGGGACGAGCCCAGGGGGCCGCCGCCCGCGAGGAGTTCGTCGCTGGCGAGCGGGTGCGGGAAGTCGACGGGCACGTACGCGCCCGCGTGGTCGTAGTGCCAGACCAGATGCGACTGCTGGGCCGTCGTCTCGAACATCTCCAGCAACTGCTCGTAGTCGCCGCCGAGTTCGTCCACCGGCGTCACCGGCAGACCGCACATCTGAAGGAGGTAGACGCGGCGCAGGAAGTGCAGGGCGTCGTAGTCGAACCCGGCCACCGGGGCGACCTCGCCGGACAGGCCCGGCATGTACTGGTACACCGGCACCGGTGGGAGGCCGGCCTCGGCGAGCACCTTGTTGTACTGCGCGAGTTCCTCGGCGAAGGGGTTGTCGGGGGTGTGGCACAACACGTCGACGAGCGGTACCAGCCACAGGTCACAGGCCAAAAGAGGACTCCTCGTACAGCGGGCCGCAGGGCGGTGGTCAGGGCAGGGTAATCGGTCGGGCCCGGGGTGAAACCCCCTGGTACCGGACTCCGGTACGGGCCGTGCCGGTCCCCTACCCAGTCGCCCGGTGCCCGAGTCGCTCGATCAGGGCCAGGGAGTGGGTGTTGTAGGCGTCGACGACCGAGCGGGCGCCGTCGATGTCGCCGCGGGACAGCGCGTCGACCAGCTCGGTGTGGCCCGACCAGAGCACGCCCCGCAGGTCGGGCAGCAGACGCAGCCGCTGCACGGCGCAGACCCAGGACTGCACGCGCAGCCGGTGCAGGAAGTCGGCGAGATAGGGGTTGCCGAAGAGCATGGCGAGTTCGCGCCAGAACCGCAGGTCGTAGCCGATGAGGACGGTGAGGTCGCCGGCGGCGGCGGCGCGCTGGGCCTCCTCGCCGCGGCGGCGGACGCCGGCCAGGACGGCGGCGGTGCGGGGCTCGGCGGGCTCCTGGGTGCCCTTGCGGCCCTTCTCGACGGCCTGGAACATCCCGTCGGTGACGAGGCTGCGGGCCTCGACGATGCCGCGGAAGTCGGCGGCGGTGTACTCGTGGACCCGGAAGCCGCGGTGCTGGTCGGCCTCCAGCAGGCCCTGCGCGGACAGGTCGACCAGTGCCTCGCGCACGGGGGTGGCGGAGACGCCGTACTGCTCGGCTATCTCCTTGACCGTGAACTCCTGCCCCGGCTGGAGCCGCCCGGCCAGCACCTCGTCGCGCAGCGCCTCCGCGATCTGCTGGCGCAGGGTGCTGCGGGTCACCGCACCGGTGCCGGTGGTGCCGGGCATGGTCGGGGCGTCTCCTCGTCGCGCTGGGTGGCGTGCTCGCCTTTGTCTACGAGCACGCCACCTTACGCGTTCGCCCTCCGGACCGGCTCGGGGGTGATCCCCGCCACAGCGGGGGGTTCTACCCGGTGTACTCGTCGGCGACCGACAGGGCCGCGTCCAGGGCCGCCAGCCCCTCCTTCAGCTCGGCCTCGGAGGCGTTGCAGGGCGGCACGACATGCGTCCGGTTCATGTTCACGAAGGGCCACAGACCGTGCTTCTTCGCGGCGGCTCCGAAGGCGGCCATCGGTGCGTTCGCCTCGCCGGCCGCGTTGTACGGCACCAGCGGCTCGCGGGTCTCGCGGTTGCGCACCAGCTCCAGCGCCCAGAACATGCCGACCCCGCGCACCTCGCCGACCGACGGGTGCCGTTCGGCCAGCTCCCGCAGCCCGGGCCCGACCACCGAGGCACCCAGCCGCGCCGCGTTCTCCACGACGCCCTCCTGAGCCATCACGTTGATGGTGGCCACGGCCGCCGCGCAGGCCAGCGGGTGCCCGGAGTAGGTCAGACCGCCCGGGTAGGGCCGCTTGGCGAAGGTCTCGGCGACGGCGCCGGAGATGGCGACCCCGCCCAGCGGCACGTAACCGGAGTTCACGCCCTTGGCGAAGGTCATCAGGTCCGGGACGACGCCCGCGAGGTCCGCGGCGAACCACTCGCCGGTCCGGCCGAACCCGGCCATGACCTCGTCCAGGACGAAGACGATCCCGTACTTGTCGCACAGCTCGCGCACACCGGCGAGATAACCGGGCGGCGGGACCATGATCCCGGCGGTGCCGGGGACGGTCTCCAGGACGATCGCGGCGACGGTCGACGGCCCCTCGAAGGCGATCGTCGTCTCCAGGTGCTCCAGCGCCCGGGCGCACTCCTGCTCCTCGGTCTCGGCGTAGAAGCGCGACCGGTACAGGAAGGGCGCCCAGAAGTGCACGACACCGGCCGAGCCGCTGTCGGAGGCCCAGCGGCGCGGGTCGCCGGTGAGGTTCACGGCCTGCTGGGTGCCGCCGTGGTACGAGCGGTACGCGGAGAGGACCTTCGGACGGCCGGTGTGCAGCCGGGCCATCCGTACCGCGTGCTCCACGGCGTCGGCGCCGCCGTTGGTGAAGAAGATCCTGTCCAGGTCGCCCGGGGTCCGTTCGGCGATCAGCCGGGCCGCCTCCGAGCGCGCCTCGATCGCGAACGCGGGCGCGAACGTCGTCATCCGCCCGGCCTGCTCCTGGATCGCGGCGACGACCTTCGGGTGCTGGTAGCCGATGTTCGTGTAGACGAGCCCGCTGGTGAAGTCGAGGTAGCGGTTGCCGTCGTAGTCCCAGAAGTAGGACCCCTCGGCGCCGGCGACGGCGAGCGGGTCGATGAGCTCCTGCGCGGACCAGGAGTGGAACACATGCGCACGGTCCGCGGCCTTCACGGCGGCGCCGACCTCGGGATCTGGCTGAGGGGTCATGCGGCCGAGGGTAAATGTCCGCGATGCGGAAGCGATATCGGCGTCCTGTCTGCGGGACGGGACGCGGGGGCGACAGGTTGTCGACACGGGGCCCGGTGCGACGGGTTGCCGACACGGGCCGACCTCAGTCTATTGACAGCATGCTGCGTTAATGACAGGATACTGTCATAAGCAGCCAGCCGAGGAGGCCGACATGAGCCGCAAGCCCGTACACCTCGCCGTCTACGACACCTTCGCCGACTGGGAGACCGGACACGCCACCGCGTTCCTCGCCCGCGCCGGGTTCGAGGTCCGCACCGTCGGCCCCACCACCGAGCACGTCCGCAGCATCGGCGGCCTCTCCGTCCGGCCCGACCTGGCACTCGACGAACTGCGGCCCGAGGACAGCGCCCTGCTGATCCTGCCGGGCGCCGACCTGTGGGACACCTCCGCGGACCTCGCGCCCTTCGCCCGCGAGGCGCGCGGGTTCCTGGACGCAGGCGTGCCGGTCGCCGCGATCTGCGGGGCCACCGCCGGGCTCGCCCGGGAGGGGCTGCTCGACGACCGCGACCACACCAGCGCGGTCTCCTTCTACCTGGCGGCCACCGAGTACGCGGGCGGCGGACGGTACGTCGACACCGACGCCGTCACCGACCGCGGACTGATCACCGCCGGCCCCACCGACCCCGTCGCCTTCGCCCGCGAGATCCTGCGACTCCTCGGGGTCTACGAGGGCGAGGTGCTGGACGCCTGGTACCGGCTGTTCCACGACTCCGACGCCGAGGCGTACGCCGTCCTGGAGGCCGCGGGATGAGCCGCGCGCGACAGGACCTGCTGAGCCGCGCCGCGCTCGGGGTGTTCCGCCTCAACGGACAGTTCCTCGCCGTGGCCGAGGAACTCGCCAGGCCCGCCGGGCTCACCGCGGCCTGGTGGCAGGTGCTCGGCGCGGTGCTGCCCGAGCCGCTCACCGTCTCCGGGATCGCCCGGGACATGGGCATCACCCGGCAGAGCGTGCAGCGGATCGCCGATCTGCTGGTGGAGCGGGGGCTCGCCGAGTACCGCCCCAACCCCGCCCACCGGCGGGCCAAGCTGCTCGCGCCGACCGAGGAGGGCCTCGCCGCCGTCCGCCGGATCGACCCCGGCCACGCGGCCTTCGCCGACCGGCTGGCCCTGGCCTTCGGCGAGGCCGAACTCGCGGACGCCGTACAGGTGCTGGAACGGCTGTCGAAGGTGCTGGCCGAGACGGAACCGGCTGTTACGGAACCGTAGAGACGGGCCCGCTCGCCTCCCCCGACGCCCGCACTATCGTGGGGCCGTTCACACAGGGGCGTCTCAGGGGGAGGGCCTGCATGGATCAGCTGGGGCCGGGGGATCCACGGCGGATCGGGGCCTATCGGCTGCTCGGCCGGCTCGGGGCCGGCGGGATGGGGCAGGTGTTCCTCGCCCGCTCGGACCGGGGGCGAACGGTCGCGGTCAAACTGGTGCGCCGGGAACTCGCCGCCCAGGAGGAGTTCCGGGAGCGGTTCCGGCGCGAGGTGAGCGCCGCCCGGAACGTCGGCGGCGCCTGGACCGCGCCCGTGCTCGACATGGACACCGAGGCCGAGGTGCCGTGGGTGGCCACCGGGTACGTCGCCGGGCCCAGCCTCCAGCGGGTCGTCGGGCACGACTACGGCGCGCTGCCGGAGCGCTCGGTGCGGATCCTCGCCGCCGGGCTCGCGCACGCGCTCACCGACATCCACGCCGCCGGGATCATCCACCGGGACCTCAAGCCGTCCAACGTCCTCGTCACCATCGACGGGCCGCGGGTCATCGACTTCGGTATCGCGCGGGCCCCGGAGACGCTCGTCGACTCCGGTCTCACCCGCCCCGGCGCGCTGGTCGGCTCGCCCGGCTTCATGGCCCCCGAACAGGTGCGGGGGGACCGGCTCACCCCCGCCTGCGACGTCTTCTGCCTGGGCTCGGTCCTGGCCTACGCCGCCACCGGCCGGCTGCCCTTCGGCGCCGGGCACAGCGGGGTCCACGCGCAGATGTTCCGCATCGCCGAGGAGGAGCCCGACCTGGAGGGCGTGCCCGAGGGCATCGCCGAACTGGTCGGGGAGTGCCTGCGCAAGGACCCGGCCGCGCGGCCCTCGCTGGCGCGGATCCTGGAGAGCACCGGGGTCGAGGACACCGTCACCGACGGCCGCTCCCGGGACCCCTGGCTCCCCGGCGCGCTGGTGGCCCAGCTCGGCCGGCACGCGGTGGGGCTCCTGGACGCGGAGGACCCGGAGGCGGTCTCCCCCGAACACGGTTCCGCCGCGGACTCCGGGTCGGTGGACTCCGGGGCCGCGGACTCCGGGGCCGTGGGGGCGGGTGCCGCGCCCGCCCCGGCCCCGGCGTCGGCTCCGGCCGCGGGGCAGACCCCGGCACCGCCCGGCACCCCTCCGGCGGGCGCCTTCGGGCCCCCGGCGCACCCGGCGGGCCCGCCGCCCGGTCCCGGAGGACACCAGGCGTACGGCTACCCCCACCCGCCCCACGCGGTGGCGCCGCCCTCCCCGTACACCGGGTCGCCGTACGGCTCGACCACGCCGTACGGGTCCACCGAGCCCTACGGGCCCGCCCCCTCGTACGGGCCGGGGGAGCCGCCGCGGCGCGGCGGGCGCTCCACCGCGCTGCTGCTCGCCGTGGCCGTGGTCGTGGCGGTGGCCGCCGGCGGTTCGGTCTACGCCCTGATGAACAGCGGCGACGACCCGGGCACCCAGGGCCGCGGTGACGGCAAGCCCACTTCGACCGCGAGCGACTCCGCCACCCCGGGTCCGACGAGCGAGGGCCCGACCCCCTCCGACTCCGCCTCCACCCCCGAGGACGGCGCGATCCCCGCGGACTACCTCGGCACCTGGTCCACCACCCTCGACAACGCCGACGGTCTGCACACCCGCCGCATCACCCTCCAGCAGGGCGGGCCGGGCGACACCGTGCTCTCGCTCGTCGCGGACGGCGCCGACTACCACTGCGTCTTCCAGGCGGAGCTCACCGAAGAGCCCACCGAGGGCGGCCCGTTGGAGCTCGGACCGTCCACGGTCACCGTCGGCGAACCGGCCTCCTCCTGCACCCCGGGCGGCGCGACGGTCCTCACCCTGCTCGGCGACGGCACGCTGGAGCGGGTCAACGCGAGCACGGGGGAGAAGCTGACCTACACCCGCGAGTGACCAACACCCCCTGTTCCGGACCTGGTTGAACGCTCGGCGAACATCGGCGGACCAGTCCGGAACGCCCCGCCCGGCGACCGTAGGGTGTCCGCACACCTGTCCGGCTCCGGGGAGTTGCGGGGGCACCCGATGGAGTTGCTGAGCGCAGAGAACGTCGTGGCCGTGTCGACGGCCGCGGCCGGCATCGTCGCCTCGGCCGTCATGGTCTGGTACGAGCGCCGGGTGCCGCGGCGCAAACGGATCGGCTACCGCGTCCAGATGGACAACCCGATCGGCGACGACGTGACCTCCGGCCGCGCCAACGTCCGCCTCGGCCTCTTCGACGAGGCCCCCGGGATGCACCAGGCGACGCTGGTGCTGCTGCGGGTCGAGAACGACGGCTCGCAGGGCATCGGCCACGACGACTACACCGGCCGCGAACTGCACGGCCTGACCGCGGAGTTCACCGACCGCAGCATCCGCGGGGTGTCGGTCACCCAGCCGCCCGGCACCGACCACCTGATGAGCCACTTCACCCCGCACGCCGGTTTCGGCTACGACCCCGGCGGCAACGAGCTGCGCATCCCACGGGTCCCGCTCAACCGGGGCGAGCACTTCAAGCTGCTCGTCCTGCTGTCGGGCGGTGACGTGGGCCGGGACATCCGGCTCGTCGGCGGCATCCGCGACGGCGAGGTGCACCCCAACCGCAGCGCCACCCCGGACGACAAGCCGCCGCTGTTCAGCCGGGCGGCCCGGCTGATCACCCTCATGCTCACCGTCTCCGTCCTCGTCCTCTCGGCGATCGTGGTGGTCCGCGACGACACCCCGCCCCCGCTCGGCTGCGAGAAGGGCACCCTCACGGTCACGGGCTCCACCGCGTTCGCGCCCGTGGTGCGGGACCTCGCGAAGGAGTACGAGAAGGACTGCGAGGGCGCCGACATCTCCGTAGAGGCACGCGGCAGTTCGGCCGGCGTGGGCGAACTCGCCGCGCTGGAGGGCGGATCGGGGCAGGAGCGGGCGTCGATGATCGCCTTCCACGACGGGCCCAGCAAGCGGGCGGACGCCTCACTGACCCGGCTGCCGATCGCCCTGTCGGTCTTCGTGCCGGTCGTCAACGACGCGCTGCGCCTGCCCGGCGGCGGCCTGTCCACGGCGGACGTCAGGCGCGTCTACGCCGGTGAGATCGCGTACTGGGACGAGCTGGACCCGGGGCTGCCGCACTGGCGGGTGGTCCTGGTGAGCCGGGACGCCGACTCCGGCACCCGCCAGGTCTTCCAGGACCGGGTGCTCGGCGGCGCCTGGGAGGGCGTGCCGAGCACCTCCCTGGACTGCGACGTGACGACCGACCGGGCGGCGCCCGTCCGCTGCGAGCCGGACTCCACCGAGGAGGTCCTGGCGAAGGTCGCCGAGATCAGGGGCGCGATCGGCTACAGCGAACTCAACCTCGCCACCGGCCGTGACCACGTCGGCCGGGTCCGCCTCGACGGCGCCGACGCCTCGGTGCAGGCCCTGGAGAGCGGGGCGAGCACCTACCCCTACACCGGGGTGGAGTACGCCTACACCTACGGCGACCCGCCCGGCGGCTCCCTGGCGGGGAGCTTCCTCGACTACGTCAGGAACAACGGCGAGACCCTGATCCGCACCCACGACCACGTGCCCTGCTCGACACCGGAGGGCGAACGCCTGTGCCGGGAGGCCGACTGAGAGCCAGGGTGGACACCCCAGGGTGGACACCGCGGGTCAGCGGGGCTCCGGCGGGCGCTGGCGGGGCATGTTCGGCCGGGACGGACCCCCGGGCGGCATCGGGAACCGTCC
This sequence comes from Streptomyces sp. NPDC000983, assembly GCF_040299205.1. Taxonomy (NCBI): domain Bacteria; kingdom Bacillati; phylum Actinomycetota; class Actinomycetes; order Kitasatosporales; family Streptomycetaceae; genus Streptomyces; species Streptomyces sp. NPDC000983. The sequence goes on from NZ_JBEPBM010000008.1 coordinate 67,245, forward strand.
GTGGACGACCGTGCCGTCCGGCCGGCCGCCCCCCGACACCGCGCCCTGGATGCCCATCGGCGCCGTACCGGTGCGGAACTCCACCATCCAGTCCGCCGTCTCCGTGCGGACCAGCTCCGTCACGTCCTCGGAGAACCGCCGCAGCACGCCCAGGCACCGGTCCGCGGCCTCGCTCGCCGTGCCCTCCGTCGGGCCCAGGACCTCCCGCACGCTCTCCGACGCCCAGTCGAACTGGAGCACCTGGAGCCGCCGCTGCACCGCCTGCGCCGTGGCCACGTCCCTTATCCAGCCGGAGGTGACCCCGAAGAACCGGTCCACCCCGACACAGGCGACCGCCAGCAGCAGCGCCAGATACCCCCAGGGCGCGACCCCGCCCATCACCCCGGTCAGGTCCAGCAACGGCAGCGCGGCCCCCGACGCCGCCCCCGCCGCGGCACCCCCGCGCAGCACCCGGGCGCCCCGGCGCTTCCACACCCGGTCCGCCAGGTACCAGGCCGCGATGTCCAGCGCGCCCTGCTCCACCCACCGGTACAGCTCGTCGAGCCGTACCGCGGGCTCGCCCCAGTCGCCGGCCGGAAACGTCCGCCCGGTCAGATCGCCCGGCCGGAGCCCGGCGGCGCCCTCGCGGCCCTCGCGGCTCTCGCCGCGCCCGTCGTGCGGCGGACGCTCGGGCTGCATCTCCGGCTGACCCACCCGGCACTCCCTACTGATCCCTGCTGATCCCGACGAAAACCGGCCGGTACCGACCGGTCCCGACCGGCGCCGGTCCGTACCGGCCGATCACTTTGCGTGACACTGTGACGCCTGTTTCCCATGCGCCGGACTCTTCCTACCGCCCAATGGGTGGCGAAGGGGAGCCTTTAGCGGCTTTTCCGCTCGGAAGTGGCCCTTGATCAGGTATAGGCCACACATTCGCCTCACTCGAAAGAGTGCCGGGGCGACGGCCGGGCAGAGCACGTAGGCTCGTGCCGAACGGCAGAAGCGGTACGGGACGAGCGCAGAAGAGAAGAGGAGCTGATCGTGATCCCCGGTGGTGGCCAGCCCAATATGCAGCAGCTGCTCCAGCAGGCCCAGAAGATGCAGCAGGACCTGGCGAACGCCCAGGAGGAACTGGCGAGGACCGAGGTCGAGGGCCAGGCGGGCGGCGGCCTGGTGAAGGCGACCGTGACCGGCTCCGGCGAACTCCGCGGTCTCAGGATCGACCCCAAGGCGGTCGACCCCGAGGACACCGAGACCCTCGCCGATCTGGTCGTCGCGGCCGTCCAGGCGGCCAACGAGAACGCCCAGGCACTTCAGCAGCAGAAGCTCGGCCCGCTCGCCCAGGGCCTCGGCGGCGGTATCCCCGGCCTGCCTTTCTAAGACGGCCGCCGGACCTCTACCGTACGTAGTGAAGGAACCCCAGGAAGGACGGCAGTCCGTTGTACGAAGGCGTGGTCCAGGACCTGATCGACGAGCTGGGGCGGCTGCCCGGCGTCGGTCCCAAGAGCGCGCAGCGGATCGCCTTCCACATCCTCCAGGCGGAACCGACGGACGTACGGCGTCTCGCGCAGGCCCTGATGGAGGTCAAGGCGAAGGTCCGCTTCTGCGCGACCTGCGGGAACGTCGCGCAGGAGGAGTTCTGCAACATCTGCCGCGACGCCCGCCGCGACCCCTCGGTCATCTGTGTGGTGGAGGAGCCGAAGGACGTGGTGGCCGTCGAGCGCACCCGTGAGTTCCGCGGCCGCTACCACGTCCTGGGCGGAGCGATCAGCCCCATCGAGGGTGTGGGCCCCGACGACCTGCGTATACGAGAACTTCTCGCGCGGTTGGCCGACGGTACGGTCACGGAGCTGATCCTGGCCACGGACCCGAATCTGGAAGGCGAGGCCACGGCCACGTACCTCGCCCGCATGATCAAGCCCATGGGCCTCAAGGTCACCCGCCTGGCCAGCGGCCTCCCGGTGGGTGGCGACCTGGAATACGCGGACGAGGTCACGCTCGGCCGCGCCTTCGAGGGGAGACGACTCCTAGATGTCTGACGCCACGCTGCACGCGACCACCCAGGACCCGGACGACTTCGCCGTCCAGATCGCCGACCAGGTGGAGAGCTTCCTCGTCGCGGTCATCGAGGTGGCCAAGGGCGACGAGCCGGAATCGGCGATCCCGTTCCTGCTGCTGGAGGTCTCCCAGCTGCTGCTCGCCGGCGGGCGGCTCGGCGCGCACGAGGACATCGTCCCCGACGAGCGCTACGAGCCCGACCTCGGTCCCGAGCCGGACGTGGACGAGCTGCGCGAGAACCTCGCACGCATCCTTGACCCGGTGGACATCTACTCCGAGGTCTTCGACCCCTACGAGCCGCGCAAGGCACCCGTCCCCGCGCGGATCTCCGACGACCTCACCGACGTCATCACCGACCTGCGGCACGGCATGGCCCACTACCGCGCGGGCCGCACCACCGAGGCGCTGTGGTGGTGGCAGTTCTCCTACTTCTCCAACTGGGGCTCCACGGCCTCGGCGACCCTGCGCGCCCTGCAGTCCGTCCTCGCCCACATCCGGCTGAACCAGCCACTGGAGGAACTGGACGGCCTGGACACCGACCAGGGCGTCATGGGCGACGAGACACTCGAGTTCGAGGCCGGCCGCGTCATGGAACAGGAGATCGGCGGCCAACTGGGCCTGCGCCCCGCGAAGTAGCCCCCGCGGAGCAAACGCCGAACGCCGTGAAACCGGTCACTCCGGAGTGCCCGCCGGGCTACGCTCAGTAGCGACTGGTGCGGCACTCCTGCGCCGTACCGACCGGAGGTGGGCGCGGTGACGGCTCGGAACAACTCCCAGCGACCAGCCGCCTGGCGCTACAGCGGCGACCAGTTGAAGCGCTGGCGCATGAAGGCGGACGTCAGCCGCGAACAACTGGCCTCCGCGTGCAACTACTCCCCGGAAACCATCGCGTCCATGGAGCGCGGCGTACGCAGACCGACGCCCCATGTCCTCGACGTCGCAGATGAAATGTGCGGCGCGGAGGGCATGTTGAGCGCGGGGAAGCAGTTCTTGGACAGGGAGCGGTTTCCGGCACGGGCGCAGAACTTCATGGAGCAGGAGAAGAAGGCCACCAGCCTCTGGTGGTACGAAGTCTCGTTGGTACCAGGGCTGTTGCAGACCAAGACATACGCTCGCGCGCTCATCGACAACCGCATCCCGCCCCTGGACGAGGATGTTGTCGAGGAGCGGATCGCGGCCCGCATCGAGCGGCAGGCCATCCTGACCCAGCAGAAGCCGACGGTAGGGCTGAGCTTCGTCCTCTACGAGGCCGTGCTGCATGCCCCGCAGGTGGATGCCGAACAACTGCGCCGACTGCTGGAGGTGTCCCGGACGCGGAACGTGGTTGTGCAGGTGCTGCCCTTCGAGCGGGCTGTCCCTGCCGCGCTCATGGGGCCCATGGTGCTGCTGGAGACCCGCGACAACGATCGATTCGCTTTCACCGAAGGGCCGTTGGTCAGTGAGATGTCGGCTGATCCGGGGGCTGTCAGCCGCCTGACCGAGAGGCTTAGCCTGATCCGCGCGCAGGCTCTCAGCCCGGACGAGTCGGCCCGATTCATCGAGCGGATGGTGGACAGCCGTGAGTGACCAGCTGAAGTGGTTCAGGTCCAGCTACAGCGACGACGAGGGCGGCAACTGCGTCGAGGTGGGGCTGGGTTGGTTCAAGTCCAGCTACAGCGACGACGAGGGCGGCGCCTGCGTCGAAGTCGCGTTCGCCACCCGCGTCCACATCCGCGACTCCAAGGTCCCCTCCGGCCCCGAACTCCACCTCGCCGTCCCCGCCTGGACGGCCTTCATCTCCGCAGTTCGGCCCGGGGCTTGAGCCTCGGTCTTCGAGCTCTTCCCATGGGTTTTCCGGGTTTCCGGGTGGGTTGAAATCCAACCCAACCAACCAAACCGGTGGGCGAGTTGAGGTGTCATACCTCGAACGGGTGACGTTCCGTAACCGGCTTGTGCCGGAGCGTGAAGCCGCTCTAGGTTCGCGGCAAACGCGCACATAGTTCGGCCCCGGTCGGTGCACCACCACCGGCTCCGGGGCCTGGACCTACGGATCGAAACGGAAAGAGAAACCTCGATCGTGGCTTACCCACACCTTAGTCCTGCCTTGCCGTCGCCGTCCCATCCAATGGCCGAAGCGGGTTACGGAAAACGCTCCGCCGGTGACGAAGGCCCGAACGCCGACGCCGACTTCGCACATCTGAGCCCCCGTGAGCGCGAGATCGCGGTCTTCGTCGACCATCTCGAAGAGGGCCACGCGATGGGCTACAAGGCGATCGCGGCGGCACACCCCCGCTACGGCCAGCAGGCCGTGCGCACTTCGCTGGGCCGCATCACGGCCGCCGGCCGTCTGCGCTGGATCCGGGAGCACATCACCGTCGAGGACGACTCGATGCGGTGGGTGACGCGTACGTACTGGCAACGCACGGCCAGGTCGGCGCAGTGGTGGGCGGACTTCGCGGAGAAGCGGCACGGCAGGGACGTGACCGAGGAGTACGTGTCGGGCCTGGTCCGTACCGAGGAGGCCGCGGAGACGGAGCACGGGCCGGGGCCGGCCGAGCAGCCGGCCGAGCCTTCCTCCAGCACCGCCTACCAGGCCCTGGCCGACCTCCGGACCGCCGACGAACGTATGCCGCTGTCCGACCGCGACTGCCGCACCCTCGAACCCCTCGCCTCCGAGTGGCTGTCCCGTGGGGCGTCGCCGCGCGACCTCGTCAAGGCCCTGACGGACGGGCTGCCGTCCGCCGTCACCAACCCGGGCGGACTCGCCCGCAGACGATTGGAGAGCAAGATGCCCCCGAAGAAGGCGAAGATCCGGCAGAAGGCCGCCCGCCGTGGCCGGGTGGACCGCGTGCTCATGGTCTGCCCGCTGTGCGACAGGGACGAGCGGACGGCCGAGATCGTGAACGGCCTGTGCCGCGAATGCCTGGCGGAGATCGAGGCGGAGGGGCCGGTGTACGGGTACGTCCCGCCCACCTTCCTCCCCGGCCCGCGAAACGGCGGCGGCCCGCCCGGCGCCGAGGAGACCGTCGACGTCACCGAGCGCGTCAACGAACTGCGCCGTGCGGCGGGGCTGCTGTGAGCGTGCGGGAGGCGCCGGCCGGGGCAGGATGGTGTCGAGGAGGCGACGCCATGACCCCCAGGATCGAGCACCAGCCGTCGATGACCGTCGAGGAGTTCGAGGAACTGGAACGCCATGCCCCGGAAACCGTGCGGCTGGAGTTCATCATGGGAAAGGTCCAGGTCAAGGCCGTGCCGGACGGTAACCGCCGCGAGATCTACATGTGGCTCCTGGAACGGTGCATGCAGCTGCGCCCCGACCTTCGGCTCTATCCGGAGTCCGGCCTCAGGACCGAGGCGTATCGCAGGGGGCGCGCTCGCGCGGACGCGGTCCTGGTGCCGAGGGGAAGTCTCAAGGGGCACGGTGAGTGGTCGGAAACAGACGGTGTGCTGATGGTTGTGGAGATCACGTCGCACGATTCCGACACCAACCAGCGCGACCGCGTCGACAAGGCGGAGGGGTACGCGGCCGCAGGCATTCCCGTCCACCTCCTCGTCGACCGCGACGACTGCTCGGTCGTGGTGTTCAACCAGCCGGAGGGCGGCCGCTACCGGCACGCGGAGAAGCTCCCCTTCGGTGCCACTGTCGAAATCCCGGACCCCGTGAACATCACCCTCGACACGGAGCCCCTCAAGGAATTCGCGGACTGAGAATCCCGGTGTCCTGTGACGCGTTGCACTTTTCCCGGAGCCGTTCCCCGGGCAGGGGCTGACCTGGGCGCCCGAGTCTCACCATGCGGTATCGCGGAGGCGAAATGCGGGCGCTCGTTAAAATGAGCCGACACACACGGACTGAGCGAGGAGCGCACGTGGGCCTTGTCGTGCAGAAGTACGGAGGCTCCTCCGTAGCCGATGCCGAGGGCATCAAGCGCGTCGCCAAGCGGATCGTGGAAGCGAAGAAGAACGGCCACCAGGTGGTCGTCGTCGTTTCCGCGATGGGCGACACGACGGACGAGCTGATCGATCTCGCCGAGCAGGTATCCCCGATGCCTGCCGGGCGTGAGTTCGACATGCTGCTGACCGCCGGAGAGCGTATCTCCATGGCGCTGCTGGCCATGGCGATCAAAAACCTGGGCCACGAGGCCCAGTCCTTCACCGGCAGCCAGGCCGGCGTCATCACCGACTCGGTCCACAACAAAGCCCGGATCATCGATGTCACGCCGGGCCGGATCCGGGAGTCCCTGGACAAGGGCAACATCGCCATCGTCGCCGGGTTCCAGGGCGTCAGCCAGGACAAGAAGGACATCACCACGCTGGGGCGCGGCGGGTCCGACACCACCGCTGTCGCGCTGGCCGCCGCCCTCGACGCCGAGGTCTGCGAGATCTACACCGACGTGGACGGCGTGTTCACCGCCGACCCGCGGGTGGTGAAGAAGGCGAAGAAGATCGACTGGATCTCCTTCGAGGACATGCTGGAACTGGCCAGCTCCGGGTCGAAGGTGCTGCTCCACCGCTGTGTGGAGTACGCCCGCCGCTACAACATCCCGATCCACGTGCGGTCCAGCTTCAGCGGACTTCAGGGCACATGGGTCAGCAGCCAGCCGATCGAGCAAGGGGACCAGAAGGTGGAGCAGGCCATCATCTCCGGTGTCGCGCACGACACCTCCGAGGCCAAGATCACGGTCGTCGGTGTGCCGGACAAGCCGGGCGAGGCCGCCGCGATCTTCCGCACGATCTCGGACGCCGAGATCAACATCGACATGATCGTGCAGAACGTGTCCGCCGCCTCCACGGGGCTGACGGACATCTCCTTCACCCTCCCCAAGGCCGAGGGCCGCAAGGCCATCGACGCCCTGGAGAAGAACAAGCACGGCATCGGCTTCGACTCGCTGCGCTACGACGACCAGATCGGCAAGATCTCCCTGGTCGGCGCGGGTATGAAGACCAACCCCGGCGTCACCGCCGACTTCTTCACCGCGCTGTCCGACGCGGGCGTCAACATCGAGCTGATCTCGACCTCCGAGATCCGCATCTCGGTGGTCACCCGCGCCGACGACGTCAACGAGGCCGTGCGCGCCGTGCACACCGCCTTCGGACTCGACTCCGACAGCGACGAGGCCGTCGTCTACGGAGGCACCGGTCGCTGATGCCGGGGAACCGACGGCCGACGCTGGCGGTCGTGGGAGCGACCGGAGCGGTCGGCACGGTCATGCTCCAGATCCTGTCCCAGCACGCGGACATCTGGGGTGAGATCCGACTGATCGCCTCGCCGCGCTCGGCCGGCCGCAAGCTGGCCGTCCGCGGCGAGGAGGTCGAGGTGGTGGCCCTGTCGGAGGAGTCCTTCGACGGGGTCGACATCGCCATGTTCGACGTACCCGACGACATCGCCGCGCGCTGGGCGCCGGTCGCCGCCGCGCGCGGTGTCGTCGTGGTGGACAACTCGGGCGCCTTCCGGATGGACCCGGAGGTGCCCCTCGTCGTTCCCGAGGTCAACGCCCACAAGGCCCGGATGCGGCCGCGCGGCATCATCGCCAACCCCAACTGCACCACGCTCTCCATGATCGTGGCGCTGGGCGCGCTGCACGCCGAGTTCGGGCTGCGGGAGCTGGTGGTCTCCTCCTACCAGGCGGTCAGCGGCGCGGGCCGGGAGGGCGTGGAGACGCTGCGCCGGCAACTGTCCCTGGTCGCCGGCACGGAACTGGGCACCCACCCCGGTGACGTACGGCGGGCCGTCGGCGACGACACCGGGCCGTTCCCGGAGCCGGTCGCGCTGAACGTCGTGCCCTGGGCCGGTTCGCTGCGCGAGGACGGCTGGTCCTCGGAGGAGATGAAGGTCCGGGACGAGTCCCGCAAGATCCTGGGCCTGCCCCGCCTGCCGGTGGCGGTCACCTGTGTCCGCGTCCCCGTGGTCACCACGCACTCCCTGACCGTGCACGCCCGCTTCGAGGGCGAGGTCACCGTCGCCCGGGCCCGCGAGATCCTCGCCACCGCCCCCGGCGTCGTCCTCTTCGACAACCCGGAGGCGGGCGAGTTCCCCACCCCCGCCGACGTGGTCGGCACCGACCCGACCTGGGTCGGCCGGGTGCGCCGGGCGCTGGACGATCCGACCGCCCTCGAACTCTTCGTGTGCGGGGACAACCTGCGCAAGGGCGCGGCGCTGAACACCGCCCAGATCGCCGAACTGGTGGCCGCCGAGCTGTCGGCGGGTTCGTGACGGCGCCGGAGTTCCCGTCACAACGGCCCTCGGCCGGAAAAGTCCGGGGGTCCGACGGGAAACGTTTGTAGGATCTGCGTGAAGGATGTGAGCCGGATGATGGTCCGTACCACTTGATCGGGACCTCTTCGGCGTTCGAAGATTTCCTCCCCGTCCCCCGCAACCGCGCGGAGGGCGGGGAGCGTCTTTGCGGTCGCCTTCCGGCGGACGTTCGGGCGTGACATCCGTGGCGTGGGGACGCCATGGGGCGGGCGTGGGGACGTCCGTACATATGGGACATAGGGGAAGAGCGGGACGCATGAGTGCATGTGAGGCACCGTCAGTCGTGCTGCCTGACGTAAAAGTGACGTCCGGCACGTACAACCCTCATGGGGGTAGACGTGTCCAACAGGCGTGGCAGAGGTACTCGACTTCCATGCGGCGACGCGCGGCACGGCCCTACGGCCGCCGCGCCCTTCCCGCAGATCCCGCATGCCCGGTACGCCCGGCGGCATGCCGGTGATCGCACCCATGCCCGCAGCGCGGCCAGCCCGCATCCCCAGTCAGCGTGACGGCTCCGACATCGGCGAGGAGACGGCGGCCGCCGGTACGACGGTCGACCATCTCACCGAGACCTACCGGGCCCATTACCGGTCGCTGCTCGGACTCGCCGCGCTCCTCCTCGACGACACGGCCTCCTGCGAGGACGTCGTCCAGGAGGCGTTCATCCGCGTCCACTCGGCACGCAAGAGGGTCCGGGACCCCGAGAAGACCCTCGCGTATCTGCGGCAGACGGTGGTGAACCTCTCCCGCTCGGCCCTGCGCCGCCGCATCCTCGGACTCAAGCTGCTGTCCAAGCCGATGCCGGACATGGCGAGCGCGGAGGAGGGGGCGTACGACCAGCTGGAGCGGGACTCCCTGATCAAGGCGATGAAGAACCTCCAGCGCCGCCAGCGCGAGGTCCTCGTCCTTCGGTACTTCGCCGACATGACCGAGGCGCAGGTCGCGGAGACGCTCGGGATATCGCTGGGCTCGGTCAAGGCATACGGCTCGCGCGGCATCGCCGCGCTGCGGGTCGCGATGGAGGCGCCGGTATGAGCGGCGACCACGACGAACGGCGGCGTCCCCCGAGCCCTGCTCGGGACGACCGGACGCCGAAGCAATCGCACGCTGGGAACGGAACTGTGAACGACGGCCCCGAGGGCCAGGCCCCGACGGAACGCACCACGACGGACGACGCGGCGAACGGCGCCACGGCGCCGGACGACGCGTCCGACCTTGCCGCGTCGGGGGACGCGGACGGTACCGGTGGCGCCGACGAGGCGGCCGGCGGGTCGGGTCCGGACGCGTTGCTGCGCGAGCTGTCGGGCGGGGGCCCTGCGGTCCCCGCCGGGGCCGGCGCGGACGACCTGGACCTGCGCAGGCTGCTTCAGGACGCCGTACAGGAGATCGAGCCGCGCGACGGCACGCTGGAGCATCTGCGGCGGGCGGTGCCCGCCCGGCGGGCGCGCAAGCGGCAGGCCCTCGTCGGCATGGCGGCGGCCGCGCTCTTCGTCGGTACGGCCGTCCCCGCGCTGCTGCACGTCTCCGGCGCGGTCGGCCCCGGCGCCAACCCCTCCGTGGCGGGCCACGGCACCCAGGCACAGGGCGGCGCCAGCCAGGGCCTCGACCCCGACTCCGGGCAGGGCTCCTCCGGCGGCACCTCCGGCCAGGCCCAGAAGCCCGGCGAGGGCGACCGGCCGACCGAGACCGACGGCGCCGGTGACGGCGGCACGGGCTCCGGCGGCACGGCCGACCCCTCCGCGACGGCCGACACCGGCTCCGCGGTCTGTACGGCGGACCAGCTGGCGGTCGCCACCGCGGGCGCCGACGCGCCGGACAGCGTGGGCGTTGTCTACGGCACGTTCCGCTTCACCAACTCCTCCACGGCGGCCTGCTCGGTCTCCGGCCCGGGCACGGTCGGCGCGGTGCCGGGCGGCGCCGCGGACGCGGCCAAGATCTCCACGGCCCGGCACGTCTCCGGCGACGCGGCCACGGGCCTGCCCGACCCGTCCCTGGAACTGACGTCCCTGCTGCTCCAGCCGGGCTCCTCCTACGAGGTCAAGTTCGCCTGGGTGCCGTCCGAGACCTGCCCCACGACGGGCGACAACTCCGGCGGCACGACCGGCGGCGGCGACCCCACGCCCGACCCGACCCCCACGGACGGCGCGGGCACGGCCGAGGGCACCTCGACGGGCACCGACAGCGGCACCGCCGCCCAGCTCCTCCCGGCGGAGGGCACGCTGGACGGCACGGTGACGGTCGTCAACACGGCGGAGGCGGGCGGCCCGACGGCCCAGGCGACGGTCTCGGGCGCCTGCGCGGGAACGGTCCTGTGGACCGGGGTGCTGGCGGGAGCGTAGGGAAGAGGCCCGCGGGGTGCCGGCGGGAGTCCGGTGAAGAGGTGAGCGGGGGCGTCGCTCAGACGGCGACCCGCTCCTCGCTCCCCGCCGGGTTCTCCTCCGGCACCAGGCCCAGTTCGGCGTCCCGCGCGAACTCCACCTCGCGGCGCAGCAGCCGGAACCACATGAAGACCACGAACCCGGCGAAGACGAACCACTCCCCGGTGTAGCCGAGGTTCTGGAAGGCCTTCAGGTCCAGCCCGGAGCCCTGCGCGGTGTTCACCGGGACCGCCTTCATCCCCGAGTCGCCCCGGTTCAGCGTCACCCACGCGTCGGTGACGTCGTAGGAGACCAGGTTCACCAGGGACGCGGCGCTGATGGCGCCGGTCTGTCCGGCGGGCAGGCCGCCCTGTCCGGGCACCCCGTTCTCGCCGGGCTGCTCGGACGCCTGGAGGGCCCCGGTGACGGTGACCTCGCCGGTGGGCGCGGCCGGCGCCTTCGCGGGGTCCGCGTCGCCGGGCAGCCAGCCCCGGACGACCGGCAGGGCCTCGCCGTCGTCGGTGCGCAGCAGGGTCAGGACGTAGAAGCCGGGCTTCTCGTCGATCTCGCGGTCGGGCACCAGCAACTGGTCGGCGTAGCGTCCGGTGGCCGTGACCTGCTTGCCGACGGTCGCCTGGTCGACGGGCAGCAGTTCGGCGAGCGGCCGGGCGGTCTCCCGCTTGTCCGACGCGGCCCGCGCCTCGGCGCCCTGATGGCTGTCCAGCCGATCCTCGAACCGGCTCAGCTGCCATGACCCCATGAAGACGCAGAAGGGGATGGCGAGCAGCACGAAGACGTTGATCCCCCACCAACGGGGCGTCAGCAGAAACCGGTACACGCTCCCCACGGTACGGCCCGTGCCGAAACGCCCTTCTCGCGGGGGTCAGAACCGCTCGGTGAGATGTGCCCGGTTCGCCGGGGGCTCGTACGGCTCGGGCCAGAAGTCCGTGACGGCGCTGATCCGGCCCTCGTCGTCGGCGGTGAAGAAGGAGATCCCTATGTTGACCTCCTCCCCGAGCGTGAACCGGGTCCGGGACACGGCCCGGCCGGGCTCGGCGACCACCTGTTCGACGGTCACGTGCCAGTCGCCGGGGAACTCGCGGTTGAACCGGACGTACGCCTCCCGCCCCCGTACCCGTTCCCGGCTCAGCGGCGCCTCGTACGTCACCCCGGCCGCGAGGGTGCCGGCGAACGCCTCCCAGTCCCGCGCCTCGGCCGCGGCCCAGTACTCCTCTACGGTCTTTCGCAGATCGGTCATGTCCGGCAGTGTGCACCCCGCCACTGACAACGGCTGTCCGCCCGTGGCGGAAGTTTTCCACAGGCTGGGGGCGGAGTCGGCACGTTGTCGTCCTGGCCGGGCAGTATGGGGCCATGACTGAGAGCAACGGGTCCGCCGCGCCGGATCAGCAGGAGCAGGACCGGTCCGTGCCGGACTGGGAGAAGCGCTTCCGGGCGCCGCGGGTGTCACTGCCGGAGTGGGCGGAGGACGCCCCGGACCGCTCCCTGTTCGTGTCGAACGCGACGGGGACGTACGAGCTGTACGCCTGGGACCGCGCCACCGGTGAGCAGCGGCAGGTGACGGACCGGCCCAACGGCACCACGGACGGCGTGCTCTCCCCGGACGGCGCCTGGATCTGGTGGTTCGACGACAAGGACGGCGACGAGTTCGGCGTCTGGCGGCGCCAGCCCTTCGCGGGCGGCGAGGACGAGCCGGCGGCGCCCGGTCTCGACCCCTCCTACCCGGCCGGCCTCGCCCTCGGCCGCGACGGCCGTACGGCGGTCGTGGGCCGTTCCACGGACGAGGAGGGCACCCGGATCCACCTCGCGCGCCTCGGCGAGCCCCCGGCCGAGCTGTACCGCCACCGGGAGTCCGCGGGGGTCGGCGACCTCTCCCACGACGGTTCGCTGATCGCGATCGAGCACACCGAGCACGGCGACGCGATGCACTCCGCGCTGCGCGTCCTGCGCCTCGACGGCTCGGCCGTCGCCGAGCTGGACGACACCCAGGGCGGCACCGTCGAGCTGGGCCTGGAGGTGCTGGGCTTCGCCCCGGTCGACGGCGACACCCGGCTGCTCGTCGGCCACCAGCGCCGCGGCCGCTGGGAGCCGCTGGTGTGGGACGTGGCCTCCGGCGTGGAGACCGACCTGGCCCTCGACCTGCCGGGCGACGTGAGCGCGGAGTGGTACCCGGACGGCTCGGGCCTGCTGGTCGCGCACAGCTTCGAGGCGCGCAGCGAACTCTTCCGCTACGACCTCACCACCCACGACCTGACGCGGATCGCCACCCCCAAGGGCACGGTGTCCGGCGCGACGGCCCGCCCGGACGGCACGGTCGAGTTCCTGTGGTCCTCGGCCGCCGAACCGTCCGCGGTCCGCTCGACGACCGGCGAGACCGTCCTGGACCCGCCGGGCGTGAAGTCCCCGGGCTCGGTCCCGGTGGAGGACGTGTGGGTGGACGGCCCGGGCGGCCGCATCCACGCCCTGGTCCAGAAGCCGGCGGGCGCCGAGGGCCCGCTGCCCACGGTGTTCGACATCCACGGCGGCCCCACCTGGCACGACAGCGACGCCTTCGCGGCCGGCCCGGCGGCCTGGGTGGACCACGGGTACGCGGTCGTCCGGGTCAACTACCGCGGCTCCACCGGCTACGGACGGGCCTGGACCGACGCCCTGAAGCACCGGGTGGGCCTGATCGAGCTGGAGGACATCGCGGCGGTCCGGGAGTGGGCGGTGGCCTCGGGTCTCGCCGACCCCGAGCGCCTGATCCTCACCGGCGGCTCCTGGGGCGGCTACCTCACGCTCCTGGGCCTGGGCACCCAGCCCGACGCGTGGACCCTGGGCATCGCGGCGGTACCGGTGGCGGACTACGTCACCGCGTACCACGACGAGATGGAAGCCCTGAAGGCGATGGACCGCACGCTCCTCGGCGGCACCCCCGAGGAGGTCCCGGACCGCTTCGAGGCGTCCTCCCCGATCACCTACGTCGACCAGGTGAAGGCCCCGGTCTACATCTCCGCCGGCGTCAACGACCCGCGCTGCCCCATCCGCCAGATCGAGAACTACGTCAAGCGCCTGGAATCCCGCGGCGCCCCCCACGAGGTCTACCGCTACGACGCCGGCCACGGCTCCCTGGTAGTAGAAGAACGCATCAAACAACTCCGCCTGGAACTCAACTTCGCCACCCACCACCTCCCCACCCCGTAACCCCACCCACCTAGCTGCGCACAGCCGTGCCGCCCACCCACCCACCTAGCTGCGCACAGCCATACCACTTAGCTGCGGGCAGCCGTGCCGCCCCTCTCTCACCCAGCTGCGGGCAGTCGTGCCGCTGGGGCGGCACGGGTGGGCGCGGCGGCACCCCGACGGCGCCGGGCTGCGCCCCCCACCGGCACCCCCCACCGGCCCGCACTGGCCCCCACCCCCACCGGCCCGCACTGACCGGCACCCCCACCACCCCGCACCCACCTACGCCCCCGCCGACTCCCGCCGCCGCCCCAACAACTCCGCCAACCCCCGCTGCGTGGCCGCCAACACCACCCGATCCTCCCCCCGCAGGACATACGTGTCCGGCAGATCCCACACCAGCCCCCTGCCACCCCCGACCCCCGCACCACCCCCCGACGCGCCACCGGGCTCCCCCACCCCGTCCTCCACCCCCGCATCCAACGCCAACACCCGCCACGCCCCCGCCCGAAACGCCTCCCCCACAGTCCGCCCCGCCAACTCCGGAAGCCCCCCGACCTCCACCGCGGCGAACAGCAACACCCGCCGCTCCACCGGAATCGCCCCCAGGATCTGCCGCCCCAACATCGCCCCCGCGAAGGCGGGCGCAGCCAGATGCGTCACGCTCCGACTCCGCGTGGAGGCCCGAGGATGCGCGGCCCGCAGCGTCCGGTACACCGCGGTGGCGAAGTCGTCGTCGTACAGCCGCAGCACCACCCGCAGATCGGGCCGCACGGACCGAGCCGCCAGCACCGCCTCCAGATTCGTCGCGTCCGCACTGGTCACCGCCAGCAACGCGTTCGCCCGATGCACCTTGGCGGCCTCCAGCACCCCTTCCTGCGTCACGTCCCCCAGCACGACCGGCACCCGCAGCCGCCGGGCCGTGGCCATCCCCCGGGCCTCCGGGTCCGCCTCGACGCACACCACCGGGATGTGCAGCTCCCGCAGCCGGGTCAGCACCCTCGTGCCGATCTTCCCCAGCCCGAGCAGCACCACATGCCCGCCCAGCCCCCGCGGCGGCTTGCGCAGCGCGGACCCGGTGCGGAAGGTCCCCAGCGCCTCCAGCACCGCGGCCAGCAGCACTGGCAGCAGCAGCAACCCCAGCAGCCCGGTGAGGAGTTGGAGCACCTGACGCCCGGTGGACTCGTTCAGCGCGGGTTCGTTGATGGCGAAGAGGTCGAGCAGGGTCTCGTAGGTGGCGTGCAGCGGATGGTCCCCGGTGGCCACGGTCAGCGCCACGGCCAGCGCGAGGACACAGCCCACCAGTCCCGCCAGCGACCACCGCAGCCGCCGCGAGAACAGCGAGGAGAAGGCCGGCACGACACCCCGGCCGGGCGGCATCGAGGGCCCGGAGTAGGAGACCTGCTCCAGTACGACCGCCCCGCGCCCCCGGGCCCGCCGTACGGCCGCCTCGTCGGGCAGCAACTGCGGCCCCTGCTCCTCCCCGTCGCCGGTGCCGTTCTCGCCGCCGGGGCCGGACAGCAGGGCCAGCGTGGCCAGTCCGGGCGCCGGTTCCTCGCCGGGCCCGCCCGGCTGCCGTTCGACGGCCCGCAGCAGTAACCCGTCGGTCTGCACGACCTTGCTGGTGCCGACGAGCGCGGTGGCGACCAGCGCGGGGGCGGCGGTGTCGGCGTCGGAGAGGACGGTCGTGGAGGCGTCCCCGACCTCGCCGCCGGTGGCCAACGCGGCGGCCTGGTCGAGGAGTTCCTCGATGTGTCGCCCCAACCGCCGGTTGTACAGGCGCAGTACGAGCCGCAGCCGGGGGTTGATCCGGCGGGCGGTGAGGGCGGCGCGGATGTTGGTCTCGTCGTCGTCGTAGACGAGGGCGAGCGCGGTGGCCCGCTCGACGCCGACGTCCGCCAGCAGCGCCTCGGTCACCTCGGCGGCCTCGACGACCCGGTCGCCGTCGGCCGGGGGAGGGGTCCCGGTGCCGGCGGCCCGGCTGACCGCGGCGCTGACCATCCGGTCCAGCAGCGCCGCCGAGGCGGCCCGCGCCCGTCCCACCACCGGCTGCCGCACGCTCCGTTCGGAGGGCGGCACGACCAGCGTGACCTGTTCGCCGTAGACGACGCGCAGTTCGCCGGCGAGCCGGTGCGCCAGCCCGTCGTCTCCGCAGACCACCATGTGCGCGGGGGGCGCACCCCCCGGCTGACCCTGACTCGGAACGCTCACCACGAGGGAGAAGACTGCCTCACCGGGACGGGTGGTTCCAGCACGCATCTGAACACGGGGTGCCCGCTTCCCGTATGCAAGGGGAGGGAGACCAGCGAGAGTTCACCGGAGGGACGCGACCGCCCGTGGCGACCACCACCCGTACCCGGCCCCCGGAGCAGCCCTCCGGCCGGCCCCGCGAGACCGAGGAGACGCGCACCGGCGCCCCCCTCGCCTTCATCACCCTGCTCCTGCTGGCCGTGCTGTTGCAGGACCCCCTGCGCGGCGCCCTGTCGGCGCCGGTGATGCAGAGCTGGACGACGGTGTTCGTGGCGGTGGTGATCCAGGCGCTGCCCTTCCTGGTGCTGGGCGTGCTCCTCTCGGCGGCGATCGCGGTGTTCGTGCCGCCGTCGTTCTTCGCGCGCGCCCTGCCCGCCCGTCCCGCCCTCGCGGTGCCGGTGGCGGGCGCGGCCGGGGCGGTCCTGCCCGGCTGCGAGTGCGCCTCGGTGCCGGTGGCGGGTGCGCTGGTGCGCCGCGGAGTGACCCCGGCCGCGGCCCTGGCCTTCCTCCTGTCCGCCCCGGCGATCAACCCGATCGTGCTGACCTCGACGGCGGTGGCGTTCCCCGGCGACCCGGAGATGGTCCTGGCCCGGCTGGTGGCGAGCCTGCTGGTGGCCTGCGCGATGGGCTGGCTGTGGCTGCGGGTGGGCCGTACCGACTGGCTGCGTCCGCCGTCCCGCCCCTCCTACGAGGGGCAGGGCCGGGGGGCCGCGTTCTGGGGGTCGGTGCGGCACGACGTGATGCACGCGGGCGGCTTCCTGGTGGTGGGCGCGATGGTGGCGGCGACCCTGAAGGCGGTGACACCGGAGAGCTGGCTGAGCGGGCTGGCGGCCAGCCCGGTGGCCGCCGTGCTCGCGCTGGCGCTGCTGGCGGTGGTGCTGTCGATCTGCTCGGAGGCGGACGCGTTCGTGGCGGCGTCGCTGACGCACTTCTCCCTGACCGCCCGGCTCACCTTCCTCGTGGTGGGTCCGATGGTCGACCTGAAGCTGTTCGCGATGCAGGCGGGCACCTTCGGCCGGGCCTTCGCCCTGCGGTTCGCCCCGGCGACCTTCGTGGTGGCGGTCCTGGTCTCCACGGCGACCGGGGCGGTGCTGCTGTGAGGCGCCAGGCGCAGGCCGCGCTGCTGTTCCTGCTGGGCGCGGCCCTGCTGCACGCGGGCACCACGGACCTCTACCTCCGCTATGTGAAGGCCGGCCTGCGGCCGCTGCTCCTGCTGTCGGCGGCGGTCCTGATCGCGACGGCCCTCGCGACGGCCTGGTACGAACGCAAGCCCCCGAAGGCCCCGGCCCCGGCCCCGGCCCCGGCCCCGGCCCAGACCGACGACCAGGAACCCCTGGCCCAGGAGGCCGACGACCAGGAATCCCCGGCACCCTCCGCGCACGCCCCCGCCCACCACCACGAACCCCGCATCAGCTGGCTCCTCGCCCTCCCCCTGCTGGCCCTCATCCTGGTCGCCCCGCCGGCCCTGGGTTCCTACAGCGCCGTGCGCGCCGGAACCGCCCTCCAGAAGCCGTACGGCTACGCCGAGCTGCCGACGTCCGACCCCGTGCCCCTGGCGCTGACGGACTACGCGGCCCGGGCGGTGTACGAGCACGGCCGCTCCCTCGACGGCCGCCGGGTCCGGATCACCGGCTTCGTCGCCCTGGCCCCCTCCGGCACCCCCTACCTGGTCCGGATGACCCTCAACTGCTGCGCGGCGGACGCCCAGCCCGTGAAGATCGCCCTGACCGGGGAGGTCCCGCCGGTGCTGCGCCCCGACACCTGGCTCCGGGTGACGGGCACCTACACCCCGCGCACCATGAAGGACCCGGTCAACGGCGCCCCCGTCCCGTACCTGAAGGTGACGGAGGCCGTCCCGGTGAAGCCGCCGAGCGACCCGTACGACGAGACCTGGAACAACTAGCTGCCGGTCTCGGCCAGGGTGTGCGCGACGAGCGCGTTGGCGTGCCCGTGGCCGAGGCCGTGCTCGGCCTTGAGCCAGTTCACGAGCTCCATGTGCCTGCTGAGCGGGGAGGTCCGGATGATCTCCTTCCACTCCGCGATCGGGCGCCCGTACTTCTTCTCGATGGAGGGGAAGTAGCCGGCGGGACCCTTGGCGGCGGCGGTGGCCATGTGACTGCTCCTGTCGGTGACGACGCTGTTGCCGTAGATGACCGACGGGGCCCGCGAAACTCATCGGTGTCCGCTACCCGGACACCGTTTCCCCCCGGCGGCCGGGCAGCGTATACATGCAGAGTGCAGTCTTGCGGTTAAAGTTAGGTAACCCTTAGCTTTAGAGATCGCACCACACTGGGCCCCGGACGTCTCGCCGGACCGCCCGCGGCGAGCGCTCCATCGACGCAGCCTGGCCGACCTCCCCCAGCGCCTCACGGGCCTGGGCGGTATCCCCAGCCGGAACTCGCTGCTCAGGACATGCCACGTGAATGCCTTCTCCCCGGGTCTGTACGACCCTGCCCTCGACCACAGCGACTGCGGCGTCGGCTTCATCACCCGCCTCGACGGGACGCCGGGCCACGACGTCATCACCAAGGGCGACGAAGCGCTGCGCGCCATCCCGCACCGCGGCGGCAAGTCCGCCGAGGGTGTCGGTGACGGCGCCGGTGTGAGCGTCGACCTGTCCCGGGAGTTCTTCACCGCGCTCACCGGCGAGGAACTGGCCCCCGGCCGCTTCGGCGTCGCGAACTGCTTCGTGCCGACCGACGCGGACCGCCGTACCGCGGCCGTGGAGCTCGTCGGCCGGAGCATCGCCGAGCAGGGCTTCGAGATCCTGCTCGTCCGGGACGTCCCCGTCGACCACACCGTCGCCCGCCCCGCCGCCGAGCGCTACCAACTCCCCATCGTGCAGTGGGTGTTCCGCGCCCCCGAGGACTGGGAGCGCACCGACGTCGACTCCGCCGCCCACCGCGCCCTGCTCGCGATCGAGGCCGTCGCCTACGCCGACGCCGGAACGTACGGCGGGCTGTACCCGCTCTCGCTGAGCGCGCGGACCCAGGTGCTCAAGGGCCGGCTCAACTCCGCCGAGGTCATCGGGTTCTTCCGCGACCTCGTCGACCCGCGGCACTCGGTGCGCACCCTGTACTTCCACACCCGGTTCTCCACCAACACCGAACCGCACCCCACGATGGCCCAGCCGTTCCGCCTCATGGCGCACAACGGCGAGCTGAACACCGACCGCAAGAACCGGCTCAGCGACGAGGCCCTGGCCCGCGCCCGGACCCGGTCCATCGTGCGCCCGCCCGGCCAGTCCGACTCCAGCCGGCTCGACCAGACCCTTCAGAGCCGGGTCTTCGACGACGGCCTGGACCTCGTCGAGGCCGTCGTCTCCCTGATGCCGCCCGCCTGGGAGAACGACCGCACCCTCCCCGAGGACGTGCGGGACATGCTGGAGTACTTCTCCCTGTACGAGGAGAAGAACGACGGCCCGGCCGCCCTCGTCTTCAGCGACGGCGACGTCGTCGGCGCCCGCCTCGACCGGCTCGGCCTGCGCCCGCTGCGCACCGTCGAGACCGCCGAGTACCTGATGGTCGCCTCGGAGGCCGGCCAGGTCGCCTTCCCCGACGACGAGGTCGTGCACCGGGGCCGCATCGAGGCCGGCGGCATGCTCGTCGTCGACCACCGCACCGGACGCCGGATGCGCACCCGCGAGGTCCTCGACGCGCTCGCCGCGCGCCGCCCGTACTCCGACCTGCTCACCGCCGCGCGCATCGACCTCGACGACATCCCCGCCCCCGACTACTACCGGGGCACCACCACCCTCGGCTACGACGGCGACCTGTCCCTGGCCGGCCGCTACGTGGCCTACGCGCTGAACCAGGAGAGCTTCCGGTTCATGCTCGACCCGATGCTCGCCGACGGCTCCGAGCGGATCTCCGCGATGGGCTACGGCAACGCCATCAACGCGCTCAGCGACACCGAGGGCGGCATGGCGAAGTACTTCTCGCAGCGGTTCGCCCAGGTCACCAACCCGCCGCTGGACAGCATCCGCGAGGCCGACGGCATGAGCATGCGGGTCGCGCTCGGCCCGAAGCCCGACGGCACCCACGACACCAACGGCCGCCAGCTCGTCGTCTCCTCGCCCGTCCTCGGGCACCTCGACATGGTGCGGCTGCGCGACCAGCGGATCGTGCCGCTGGAACGGTTCGCGATGCTCTACGAGCCGGTCGCCGGCGACGAGAGCGCCAACGCCGACGCCCTGCGCTCCGCCCTCACCCGGCTCTGCGACGACGTCGAGCGGTTCGCCGCCGAGCGGGGCGGCATCGCCCTGCTCACCGACCGCGCCGTCTCCTCCACCCGCGCCCCGCTGCCGGTGATCCTCGCCGTCGCCGCCGTCAACCAGCGGCTCATCGAGACCGGGCAGCGGCTGCGCGTCTCGCTCGTCGTGGAGAGCGGCCAGCTGGCCTCCTCCCACCACGTCGCCACCGCCCTCGGCTTCGGCGCCTCCGCCGTCTACAGCCTCAGCGCCCGGCTGCGCGCCGAGGAGAAGTACCCCAGCGCCGCCGCCCCCGCCGGTGAGATCACCGCCACCGACCGGGCGCTGGCGAAGTTCCGCAAGGCCGCCGAGAAGTCCCTCGCCAAGACCATGGGACGGGTCGGCCTGTGCACCGCCGAGAGCTACATCGGCGGCGAGTTCTTCGAACCCAACTACCTCGACACCCGCGACGACGTGTTCGCCCTCGCCTTCCCGCACATGCAGGCCCCGGTCGGCGGCGTCGGCTTCGCCCGCATCGCGCAGGCCGCGACCGACTGGCACGAGCGGGCCCGCAACGTCGAGACCGAGCAGCAGATCCCGCTGCTCGGCCTGTTCAAGGAGCGCTCGGACGGCGCCGGGCACTCCTTCGGCGTCACGGCCGTGCGCGGGTTCGGTGAAATGGTCGAGGAGCGGCCGGAGTTCGGCCGTCCCGAGGACTCCGACGCGCTGCGCCTGCTCACCCTCGGCCAGCTCGACGACGCCTTCGGCATCACCGACACCGCCTACCGCAACACCGGGTACGACGCCCTCGGCGAAGCCGAGATCGACGCGTTCCGGATCACCCCCGGGTACCGCTCCTTCCTGCGCACCACGCACGAGGAGCGCTCCCGTCGCCCCGCCGCCCTGCGGGACGTCCTCGCGCTGCCCGCCGATGTCACCGGACTGCGCACCGCCGAGGACTTCGCCCGTGAGCTGGGCCGCTTCTCGACGGACGGCAACGCGAGCGTCACGGTCCGCGGGATCGCGGTCTCGCGAAGCGGACAGGACGCCGGTGAAGCTCAGGACGTCGCCGCCGGCCCGGACCGTACCGGCGACGACGGCAACACCTTCCACCTCCGCCTGACCGCCCCCGGCGAGGAGCCCGCCGAGCGCCACGCCGCCCTCGCCGAAGCCCTCGTGCGCCTCGGCGAGGCCGACACCGACACCCTCGCCGTACGCGCCGACGGAGTGACCGTCACCGCCACCGGCCCCGCCGCCCGCCTGCTCGCCCTGCTCGAACAGGCCCCCGACAGCGTCCCGTTGGACGAGGTGCAGCCCGCGCACCAGATCACCCGCTCGCTCGCCTCCGGCGCCATGAGCCACGGCGCGCTCGTGGCGACCGCCCACGAGGCCGTCGCGCACGGCACCAACATGGTCGGCGCGATGTCGAACAGCGGTGAGGGCGGCGAGCACCACACCCGCTACGGCACCATCCGGGGCTCCCGGATCAAGCAGTTCGCGTCCGGCCGGTTCGGCATCTGGGCGGGCTACCTCGCCGACCCGATGCTGGAGGAGCTGGAGATCAAGATCGGGCAGGGCGCCAAGCCCGGCGAGGGCGGCCAGCTCCCCGCGCCGAAGGTGACCGTCGACATCGCCGCGGCCCGCGGCGGCACCCCCGGCATCGAGCTGATCTCCCCGCCCCCGCACCACGACACGTACTCCATCGAGGACCTCGCGCAGCTCATCCACGACTGCAAGGCGGCCCGCGTCCGGGTCGTCGTCAAGCTGGTCTCCTCCGAGGGCATCGGCACCATCGCCGTCGGAGTCGCCAAGGCCGGCGCCGACGTCATCAACGTCGCCGGGAACACCGGCGGCACCGGTGCCGCGGCCGTCACCAGCCTCAAGTACGCCGGACGTTCCGCGGAGCTGGGCGTCGCCGAGGTCCACCAGGCGCTCGTCGCCAACGGGCTGCGGCAGAAGGTCGTCCTGCGCTGCTCCGGCGCCCACCAGACCGGCGGCGACGTCGTCACCTCCGCCCTCCTGGGCGCCGACAGCTTCGAGTTCGGCACGACCGCGCTGATGATGCTCGGCTGCGTCATGGCGAAGAACTGCAACGTCAAGTGTCCCGCCGGACTCACCACCAACCCCGAGGTCTTCGAGGGCGACCCGCGCGCCCTGGCCCAGTACCTCCTCAACATCGCCCACGACGTGCGCGGCATCCTCGCCCGCCTCGGCCTGCGCTCCCTGCGCGAGGCCCGCGGCCGCACCGACCTGCTCCAGCTGCTCGACCACCCCGCGAGCGTCGGACGCCTCGACGTCCGCCGCCTGCTCGCGGTCCTGCCGGAGAAGACCGTCGAGGACCCCGAGTACCTGGAGAAGGACTTCACCACCGACGACGCCCTCATCGAGCGCGTCCGCACGGCCCTGTTCGACCGGCGCGAGCCGTCCCTGCTCGTCGACGGCGTCCGGCTCGGCAACAGCGACAAGTCGGTCGGCGGCCAGCTCGGCATCGACATCGAACGGCTCCTCAACCACCGGCCGGGCGAGGCCGGGGACGTCCCCGCGGTCACCACCGACGACCGCGGCCGCCGCCGTCTCGTCGACGACGCCGTCCGCATCCGCACCACCGGCTCCGCCGGCCAGTCGTACGGCGTCTTCTGCAACGACGGCATCACCCTCGAACACACCGGCACCGCCAACGACGGCGTCGGCAAGAGCCAGTCCGGCGGCCGGATCGTCGTCCGCGCCCCGGGCGGCGGCAGCGCCGAACGCGGCGGCAACGTGCTCATCGGCAACTTCGCGCTGTTCGGCGCGACCGGCGGGCGGACCTTCGTGCAGGGCGAGGCCGGCGACCGGTTCGCGGTGCGCAACTCCGGCGCCACCGCGGTCGTCGAGGGCGTCGGCGACTTCGGCTGCGAGTACATGACCGGCGGCACCGTCCTCAACCTCGGCGGCTTCGGCAAGGGCCTCGGCAACGGCATGAGCGGCGGCTTCCTCTACCAGTACGACCCCTCCGGCGAGCTGCCCGGCCGGGTCAGCGCCGACTCGCTGCTGGTGTTCCCGGTGACGGACACCGCGCGCGGCGCCTTCCACGAGGAGGCCGTACGGCTGCTGCTGGCCTGGCACGCGGAGGCCACCGGCTCCGAACTGGCCGCCCGGCTGCTGCACGACTGGGACTCCACGCGCGAGCACATGTACTGCGGGATGCCCCGCGCGCTGCTGCTGTACCAGGACTCCACCGAGATCCTCGCCGCCGCGACCCGGGGCACGCTCCTCGACGAGCTGGCCGGCTCCATCGCCACCGACAAGCTGCGCGCGTTCAAGGTCGACTACCGCGACCGCCGTACCGTCCTCGACGGCCGCGCCCCGGCCTTCGGCGACCAGGGCAGCGACGACATGTTCTCGCTGCTGTCCTCGTACACGGTGCTCGGCGTCGCCCAGGACGTCGCGCTCCAGCGGACGCCCGGCGCGAGCGGCCCGGACGACCCCAGGGTCGCCGAGGCGGTGCGCAACCTGGTCCTCACCGAGGACTTCTTCGTCAAGCAGCGCGTCGTGAAGTACCTGCGCGGCACGCTGGAACGCTTCGAGGACGGCGAACTCGCCACGCTCATCGCGATCAAGCGCCTCGACGACTACAAGCGCGCCCTGAAGCAGCGCAACAACCTGAGCGTGGACGCCCCCGGCACCTCCGGCTGGATCGTCCACCAGACCACCAAGAACGCCGGCCGCGCCCGCGCCGCCCGCTTCGACGAACTGCTCGCCAACGCGGCACTCGACGAACTGGCCGCGATCGCCACCCGCCGTGCCCCGCAGGCCCCCACCGAGGCGGTGACCGCATGACCGTCATGCCCCCCACCGGGACCCTGATCCCGGCCGACGCGCCCTTCTCCGCCCAGCAGGAGTCGTGGCTGGCCGGGTTCATCGCCGGCATCGCCGCCGCCGGCCGCCGCGACGGGGCGGCGTCCGCCGCGCCCGCCGCGACGATCGACATCCTCATCGGCACCCAGACGGGCAACGCCGAACTCGTCGCCGACGAGGCGGCGGCCGGCGCCCGCGCCCACGGCCTGGGCGCGCGCACCACCGCCCTCGACGACGTCACCCCCGAGGCGCTCGCCGCGATGACCCACGTCCTCGTCGTCACCTCCACCTACGGCGAGGGCGAGATGCCCGACAACGCGGGCCTGTTCTGGGAGGCGCTGCAGTCCGACACGGCCCCGCGCCTCGAAGGCGTCCGCTACGCCGTCCTCGGCCTCGGCGACCGCGGCTACGACGAGTTCTGCCAGGCGGCGAAGCTCATCGACACCCGCCTGGAGCAGCTCGGGGCGACCCGGCTGCACGAACGCGTCGACTGCGACGTCGACTTCGAGGAACCCGCGGCCCAGTGGACCGCCGAGGTCCTGGAACGGCTGGCCGCGCAGACGGGCGCGACCGCCGACGCCGGTGCCACGGACGCGAAGGCTGCGGCCCCCGCCAAGAGCCGCTCCCCGTGGAACAAGCGCACCCCCTACCCCTCCCGCCTCACCGAGAACCGGCTGCTGTCCTCGCCGCGCAGCGCGAAGGAGATCCGCCACTACGCGTTCGACCTCGGCGACAGCGGCATCACCTACCAGGCGGGCGACGCCCTGGCCGTCGTACCCGTCAACGACGACGCCCTCGTGGGACCGCTCCTGGAACACCTCGGCGCGAGCGGCGAGGAGGACGTCGACGGGCGCCCGCTCGCCGACGTCCTGCGCACCGGCCGCGAGATCCGCATCCCCTCCAGGGAACTCGTCGCCGACCTCGCGGAACGAGCCCCGGCGAGCGAACTGGCCGCGGTCGTCGCCCACGGCGACCGCTCCGACCTCGACTCCTGGCTCTGGGGCCGGGACGTACTCGACCTCCTCCGCGACACCGGGCCGTCCGCCCCTTCCGCGGCCGAACTCCTGCCCCTGCTGCGGCCGTTGCAGGCCCGCCAGTACTCGATCTCGTCGAGCCCGCTCGCCCACCCGGGCAGCGTCCACCTCACGATCGCCTCCGTCCGCTACGGCGCCGGACGGCGCACGTACGAGGGCGTGGCGTCGACGTACCTCGCGGACCGCGTCGGCGAGGACGGCACGGTCGGGGTGTACGTCCAGCCGAACTCCGCCTTCGGTGTCCCGGCCGACGACAGCGCCCCGATGGTCATGATCGGCCCCGGCACCGGCATCGCCCCGTTCCGCGGCTTCCTGCACGAGCGGGCCGCGCGCGGCGCCTCGGGCCGCAACTGGCTGTTCTTCGGCGACCAGCACCGCGCGACGGACTTCGTCTACGAGGACGAGCTGACCGAGCTGCGCGCGAGCGGCGTACTGACCGAACTCGACCTCGCCTTCTCCCGCGACCAGGCCGAGAAGGTCTACGTCCAGACGCGGATGCGGGAGCGCTCGCGGGAGCTGTACGCGTGGCTGGAGGAGGGCGCGCACGTCTACGTGTGCGGTGACGCCTCCCGGATGGCGAAGGACGTCGAGGCGGCCCTGCTGGGCGTCGTCGCCGAGCAGCGCGGACGCGGCCACGACGACGCGGCGGAGTACCTCGCCGAACTGCGCCGGGCCAAGCGCTACGTCCGGGACGTGTACTGAGCATGAGCACCCAGGACGCCGACGGCGGCTGCCCCTTCGAGGGCTGCTGCCCGAGGCGGGACAGCAGCGTGCGCCTGATCGACGCGCGCATGCCGCAACTGGCCCGCTCCCTGTCGCTGTTCCGCTACGTCCAGGCGGTCACCGGTGGCCCGGTGGCCCACCTGGACCAGGCCGGCGGCTACGCCGTACCGAGCCTGCGCGGCGAGGCGTTCACCGTCCACCCGGACTCCATCACGCTACGGCTCGACGCCGGGGGAGTCGGATCGGCGATGCTGATCCGGGACGACGGCACGGGCTCGGCCGCGCTGCACCTCCTCGACGAGAACGGCACGACCGTCCACCAGGGACGCCTGCTGTCCGACGGAGACCGCCTGCTGTCCGGCCTGGTCCCCACGGTCGCCCCCGGCTCGACCCCCGCGGTCCGCCTCCCCGCCCTCGCCGTCCCGCCGTGGCAGCACGGCGACCAACTCGCCCAGCTGGACGAGATCCTCGCGGACGGCGGCGCCAACCGTCGCGCACGGTTCGCCGACTACACCGGCGAACACCGCCCCCTCGATTTCGAGGCCGTCCCCACGGTCCTGGAACACGCCTGCTCGACCGGACTCCCGCTGGGCGTCGCGGTGTTCGCGGGTCCCGCGATGCAGGCGTGCGCAGGCCACGTCCACGTCACCGACCGCACGACCGGCGGCCGGGTCTTCGCCGCGTTGGCGAACAGCACCCTGGAACTGGACCTCACCGCGATCCGTGCCTGCCACCTGGTCCGCGCAGCCGCGACCCACGGCCCGACCACGGCCCTGGAACTCGACGACGCGGACGGCAACTGCGCAGCCCTCATCACCCAGTTCGGCATGGTGACCCCCGAAACCCACGCGGCCTGGGAAGCCCTGACGGCATCCCTCCCACCGGCCCCCTGAGCGTCAGCACCCCTCTCCCACGGCAACGGTGTGGGCAGGCGAAGCCGCGGCTCCGTATTCACCGCCTGGGCCCACCACCGCTGGGACCCCACCGCCCTCACCGTCTCCCCTCTCCGACGGGGATGGTGTGGGCATGCGAAGCCGCGGCGGCTCCGTAGGCACCGGGCTGGGCGCGCCGGCGCCGGGCCCGGACCGCCAGGACCGAGAGCAGCATGCCCAGCCCGGACGCGATCACGAGCAGCAGACAGGCCCGGGACAGGCCCGCGGCCAGAGCGTCGGCCGCGGACTCCCCGGCCGCACGCCGCGAGTCCCCGACCGTCGCGTTGACCGTGGCCACGGCGGCCGTGAAGGCCGCGGCGCCGATGTAGCGGGCCATGTTGGAGATGCCCGAGGCCGCGCCGACATCGTCCGCGGACACGGTCGACGTGGAGGCCGAACTCGCCGGACCGTTGACGAGCCCGAGCCCGGCGGCCATGAGCACGAGCGGCAGGACGAACGCGGCGTACCGCCAGTCGCCCTGGACGAAGACGAGCAGCAGACAGCCGGCCGTCGCCGCGGCGAACCCGAGCGCGATGACCGGACCGATTCCGAGCCGTTGGACCATCCGGGGGACGAGCGGCGTCACCGCGATCAGCCCGACCGTCGCGGGCAGTGTGGCCAGGCCCGCCTCGAACGGGCTCAGCGCGAGCGTGGCGGGGTTCTGGAAGTAGAGGCTGACGAGGTACATCAGGCCGTTGATGACGCCGGCGCTGAGCAGAATCCCGACAGTCGCCCCGATGAGCACCCGGTCCTTGAGCAGCCGCAGGTCGACCAGGGGCGCCTCGACCCGCCGCTCCACGGCGACGAACGCCACGGCGGCCGCCAGCGCCAGCGCGAAGCACCCCAGCACCGCGGCCGACGTCCACCCCCAGTCGGCGCCCTCGCTGAGGGCGAGCAGCGCCGGGGCGAGCACGGCGGCGATCAGCAGGGTCCCGGCGAAGTCGATGGAGCGGCTGCGCTCGGGGTCACGGGACTCGGCGACGCCCTTGAGCGTGACCGGTACGCAGGCGAGGGCGACGGCCGCGTCGATCCAGAACAGCCCCTGCCAGCCGGTGCCGTCGACCAGCACACCACCGACCAGCGGCCCGGCCGCGGCCCCCACGGCGGAAGCGCCACCCCACAGCGTCACGGCCCGCACCTGCCCCGCACCGGAACTGGACACGGACAGCAGACTCATCCCACAGGCCAGGATGGTCGCCCCCGAAGCCCCTTGGATCGCCCGCCCCGCGATCACCCCGCCCCCACTGTCGGACAAGGCGATGAGCACGCAGGAGGCGATGAACAGCCCAAGACCCCCCAGAAAGACCAGCCGCCGCCCGAACACATCC
Source organism: Streptomyces sp. NPDC000983 (assembly GCF_040299205.1). Taxonomy (NCBI): domain Bacteria; kingdom Bacillati; phylum Actinomycetota; class Actinomycetes; order Kitasatosporales; family Streptomycetaceae; genus Streptomyces; species Streptomyces sp. NPDC000983. The sequence goes on from NZ_JBEPBM010000008.1 coordinate 95,344, forward strand.
CCAAGCGCCCCGGCGGTCACAATCACGGCCGCCCCCACCAGCGAATACCCGGTGACGGCCCACTGCAGCACATCCAACGACGTCCCGGTGTCATCACTGATGGCCGGCAGCAGAATGCTCACCGCGGACGTGTTGGCATTCACCACCAGAGTCGACACACAGGTAGCCACCAGCACGGCCACCGGAGCCGAGCTCCCCGTTCCAGACCCCTGAACACTCACCCCCGCACCTTCACACGCCGCCCACACCGCCGCAGCCCGGAATGCACCGGGTTGGTCTGCGCTGAGGTTGAGCCCTGTTCTTGCCGGCAGGGGTCGTGGAGGCGCACACCTCCGCGCGCACCGGCCCGACCGGCCCGCGCTCGCGAGATGCCCCCAGCCGATCCGCCGGTGGTCCGGGCCGCCCTCGGGGAGGGCGGCCAGGACAGCGGGTCACTTCGAGACTGTCACCTTGAGCGGGGCCAGGTCCGGGTTCGGAACGGGCCCGCCGGTGCTCGTGGTGCTCGCGGACAACGGCTGGGAGGCCGGGCTCCGCGGGATGTCACCCTGGTAGTACGGGGTGTACGCGTAGGCGTTGTCCACGCCGATGGCCCTGCCGATCGACGAAACCACCTTGGCGTCGACGGAGCCGTTGCCGCCGAAGACGGCCATGTGGTTCAGGCTCGCCGACGTGCGCATCATGTACCACTTGGTGTCGTACGTCAGCGAGGTGACGTCGGTCCACAGCAGCGGGCCGTACGTCGCCATCGCCGATGACGCGGAGACGCCGCCCCTCCAGCTGTTCACCGAGGCCACCGCCGCGTCCGACGGTGACGACCACCAGAACTCGGCGAGCCTCGCGGCGACCGGCGCCGGACTGCCGGTGAAGCGGTAGTAGCTGTACCTGCTGGGCCAGTGCGGCAGTTTGCCGGCGTTGTACGCCTTGGTCAGCGCCGACTCGGCGTCGACCCCCACCGTGATGATCTTCGTGGTGCCCGGGCTGTACTTGTTCAGGTAGCCGTACACGGACGCGGTCATGGTCGAGCCCTGCGTCAGCAGTACCACCGCGGTGCCCGAGGTGCCCAGCGCGCCGGCGGCGGAGCTGGCCGCGAGGGCGTTGTGGTAGTCGGTGCCGGTCGCCAGGAACACGTACTTCGGGGCGCTGGTGATCGTCTTGGCCACGGCCACCGAGGTGGAGTAGCGCGAGACGTCGGACAGCCGCTTGGCGACGTAGCCGAGTGAGGTCACCTTGGACGCCACCGGGCTGTTGAGGATGCTGGTTCCGCCGACCAGGTAGACGGTTCTGCCCTTGGGCAGGATGCGCTTCAGCTCGGTCTGGACGGCGGAGTCCAGACCCGTGCGGGAGGTCATCAGCACCGGTCCGTGCTTCTTGCCGGCCAGCGAGGTCGCGGTGGTGGCGTACGCGGAGTCCGAATTGCTGATCAGAACGGCCGAACTCGCGTTCATCAGGCCGGGCGCGCTCTTGCCAAGGGTGTTCCAGGTCCACCTGGACGCCGCGATGTTGGTGCCGTAGGTGTCGGCGCCGTAGACCCGGGAGATCGCGTTCTTCCGCAGCGGCTGCCAGGCCACGTCCGTGCCCTCGGCCATGGGCACGCGTGTCTCCGTGCCCGCGGCGAGGTCGCGGATCCATATCTGCGGACCGCTGCGGGTGTCCTCGCTGCCGCTGAAGTAGGTGTCGTACGCGATCCGGTCGCCCTTCGGCGACCAGGCCGGACGGTTGTGGTCGACGGGGTCGGTGGTGACCTGGGTCAGCCCGGTCCCGTCGGTCCTGACGGTGAAGAGCTGCTTGTGTCCGTCGACGCTGCGGGTGAAGACCAGCGACTGTCCGTCCGGGGACATGCTCGGCTCGTCCGCGTCGGCGGCCACCTTGGTGAACGCCTTGGTGGGGCCGTCGTAGACCCAGACGGCAGGAGCGCCGGCGGTGGTGCAGGTCGTGCCGGTGCGCACGAAGGCCAGTTTGCCGTTGACGGCGCCGCTGGCCCTGGAGTCGCAGCCGTCGACGTCGGTGCCGAACAGGGTCTGCGGAGCGCGGGCGCTGTTGGCCGCGGCCACCCGCAGCCGGCCTCCGGCGGTGAAGACGATGTCGCCCCCACCGTACCAGAACGTCGGATCGGTCGCATGCCAGCCACTGCCCGCCGGCATGACGATGGCGTTGCCCGTTATGGACTCCTGGGCGTACGTCATCGTCCGGAGACGGCTGTCCGAGGAACTGGTGAAGGCGATCTGGCTGCCGTCGGCGGACCAGGCGGCCTGGTTCGCGGTCTCGTAGAACTGGGTGCTCTTGGTCCCGTCGGGGTTGATGTAGCGCAGCGAGCCGAGTTCGTTGTAGAGCAGCTTGCCGTCCGTCGCCGGCCAGCCGGCGGTGTCGGCGCTCGCCCGGCCCGGGAGCCCGGCGACGAGACCGGCCGTGAGCGCGGCGACGGTTGTGAGCGCCGCGAATCCGCGACGCGCGGAGATGTTCAATGTGCCCCCACAGGTGAATGGACGGCTGCGTCACCCCTCCCCTGAGGCGAACGGACGGCATCGTGTGTCGCCCGCACGGCAGCGGCGAAACCTTAGCCCTGTGCCACGGCATCTGCGCAGGCAGGGGCACCCGGTCTCTCGTGGTCCCAGTCCACGGGCCAGTGGTCTCGTCGGCATCTTCGAGCAGGTTCCGGAGCAGGAGTCACGCAGATGGACCCGCACGCAGAAACAGGTGAGGGACCTACCGAATCCGGTAGGTCCCTCACCTGGTGTTACGGCTGTCGGGGTGGCGGGATTTGAACCCACGACCTCTTCGTCCCGAATAAGGTCAGGGCGAGATCCAGACCTGGCCTGCGGAGGTTTTATGCAGGTCAGAGCCTTGGTATCGATAGGTCTGGCAAGGCGTCTGGGAGGCAGCGGGAGAAGATCTTCTCCCAGATTTCTCCCAGAGGCATGGCGCGTGGGGAGGGTTGTTAGGCCGAAGGACGACCCCAGTGGCTTCCCTCTGGAAGTGGGTAGCGGTACGCGGTGGCAACAAGCTCTTCCCGCCTTGGCGTCCACCCAGTCCACCTCCGCCAACGTCCGCCATGGCAGAAGAGATCATCGTCTAGTTCGATCTGATCTATCACTATGAGGCAGGTAGATATGCCTTCAGCATGGCGTACCTCTCCCTCGGTCAGGTCGATAGCCTCGCGGGTCGTCGTGCTGCCCTTCACCTCTATGTGAGTCTCACTCCCGTCCTTGCGCACGGTGATGTCCCACGGCGAGTGATCACCCACGTCCTCAGCGTCATAGCCCAGCGAGCGGTAGTGACCGAGTACGAGATCCATGGCGTGCCGCTCGACAGCCTGTCGCCGTTTGGCGTCACTCTGGCGACCGTAGCCGGATGAACTCGCCAGCTTGGTTGACGACGAGGCGGACAGGTCGGGTGCTTCCGCCTCATGGGGTTCGGAGGTCGCAGTCTGGCGTAGCTCCAGAAGCTCAGGGAGCTCTTCCACCAGTGCCCGTGGCAGCTTGGTCAGGTATCCCTGTGCGGCTCGTAGGGGCCGGGTAGCCGACAAAGCGAAAGGGAAGTAGAGCGGCCCCTCGACTGCCTCTGCGAGGTGATCCCGCAGCCTTCGGATAGTCGGCTCGATCTCACGCAGGCGGGCCTGCGTGACTGGATGCTTCAACCGCCGATACCCGCCCAGGGCCGCCTCCCAAGCGGACTCTGGGCCCGACGTACTCCGCTGCCGACCGTAGGTGCCTCGGCTCTGCCAGGTGATCGTGGATGCGAAGGCCTCACCCCGAACGTGGGAGTACCCCACCACTCCGGGGCCGTGGTTCTTGTCCCAATGCAGAACGAGGTCCCCGGGCCGTACCTCACGGACGAGTGCGTAGGACCAGTACTCCTCGCCCCGGTCATTGACTTGGGGTGCGAGCAGGTTGGTGCCTATGTCCTCGCGGTTCGTAATTTCCAGCCAGAAGCGTTCGTTCGGGTCGTGTCGCCACCACCTGTTGATGGGCATGGTCCCCCCTGACTAGCAGCCGTTGTCTTCCGCCGATCTTGTCAGGGCCATTTGGATCCGTGGGCGCATTCGAAGGCACCGCCTTACGGGCCTGAGCCGGGCGTGGGCGCCCACCAGGTGCCACCTACATGCGCTCTGCAGCAGCCTGGAGGCAGCGACCTCTTCGTCCTGAACGCGATCAGACCCCCTTCTGACGTCGCTCCAGGGGGAACTGCCTGCTCGTTCACCGCCGCCACAGTCCACTACTGTCCGGGACGGTCTTTGGGGGACCACCTCGTTTGGCCCCTGGACATGTGCCCTCAGGAGGCGATTCCGGCATGTCAACGCAGCGCATTGCGGCCGTGCTGTCTCGCCTTCCCTCAGTGCAGGTTGAGCAGCCAGGACCTGCGGTGCTCTACCGCGGCGGGGGCGTGTGGGCCACGATTAAGGGCCAGCCGGGCGAGGTGCGCCGGCAGACGGCCACTCGAAGGGGGACAGAGTGCGAAACCCGGACGCGATCCGATACGAATGTGCCCGCTGTGGCGCGACTACCAAAGTCAACACTCGGACGGGCCGCCTCTACTCACACCAAGCGCCGGGGGAAGTCGCAGCTTGCTCAGCTTCGGGCGAGGTCGTGGCACCTCCACAGGGCGGTGAACCGATCCTTCTTCCACCGCTGAAGGCTGTGCAAAAGCCTGCGGTTCCCGAGCCACCCAGGCTTGTGGTCGACGAACCGTCGAGCAGCGTTCGGACTGTGTCCGGCGGATTGCCAGGCCTCGGGAGGCGGAGCTGACGCCGTCGGTCAACCTTCGGCGGGAAGGAGCAAGTGCCCCAGAGGCTTCAAGGTGAGATGTTGTTCGATTGCTTCTGAGGGGGCGACAGAGCAAAATTGATCTGCGCTGGAGTGCGACATCAGGGGGTTCTGGCGCTGTCTCAGTAGGGTGGGGGGTATGGGGACGGACAGTCGCGCTTTTGGATCATGGCGCCTGCAAGGCGGGCGCTACGAGCAGCCAGGCTTGCCTGTTGAGGTCCTGGCTGAGTTCGCCAGGTATGAGCGCTTGGTGGTGGACGTCGCTCGCGGGCTCTACAAGCAGCGTCATGCATCGCGCCAACGTGTCCCCAGGGGATTTGCTTCTTCTTTCTCGCTCCGCCTCTCGGATATCCGTAGAGGAAGCGTTATTCCGGTCCTGGAGAGGACCGCAGTCGACGCTGATGCACTCTTCGATGATCGCGACGCGGGCATCTTCGAAGAGGCGCGGATGATTATTCAAGATGCTCTTCGGTCGATCCAGGACGGATCGGGCATTCCTCGAACATTTCCGCCGCATGCCTTGCGTGAGTTCTCGCGTTTCGGAAGAAGTCTACGGGACGATGAACTCATTGAATTCGATAGTGGCACTCCCAATTCTGTCATTTACTCGCAGCCTGTTCGTCGTCAGATCCAGGAACAGGCGCGCCTGGAAAGATTTGAGATCGAAACACTGGTCTCAGGGCAGGTGGTTGGGGTTAGTGCGGACAAGGGTATTTTCGAATTCCGCCTGACCCGGGGTGACAAGGTAGTTCCTGGCCGCTTTTCTTCGGACGACATTGTTGCTGATCTAAAGCAGTATCTTGATCTCTCGACGATGGCGCCGACGGTTGCCATTAATGCTGTGGCGATTCAGTCGATGAATGAAGAGATTATCGAAATTCAAGACGTTCTGTCCATTGAGCCGGTTCTGCCGCCTGAGTGGTCGGAGCGTCTGGCTGAGCTGCACGATCTCGAAGCTGGTTGGCTGGACGGGGTGGGGCAGCAGGTAAGTCGCAAGGTCCTCCGTGAGGCGGAGTCGTTGCTGCTGGAGTTCCTGGACGAGCAAATTCAGCGTCCTTACATCTATCCGACGGAAGATGGCGGCGTACAGCTGGAGTGGCCCTATTCGGCGGGTGAAGTGACGCTGACCGTTACGGCAGATGAGAAAGTGGAAGCTTACGCGTTCTCCAAAGAAGATGATCGGGAGAGCGATCGGACGTTCCACTGGCGCCAGTTGAGCGAGATTACAGAGTTCGTGATCGGGGGGATCACTGAATATGCCGACTGATGGCTCGAACCTTCGTCCCGGTGAGTTCGAGATAACGGATCTAGAAGAGAAGCTCTGGCGCCAAGTTCATCCCATCTGGGTCCACGAAGGACGAGTCACCAGTCAGCTTTTCAGTCCCACCCCTAAAGACTCGGGTGAACTCTCCGTGACCAGGGCCTCAGTGGTCACAGCCGAGGCTGCCCATCAGCACCACACTGAGGTGGTGGGGCTGAAGTCGATCGGCGTCTACTGCGTGGAAGTTGCCGAGGTGCAAGAGGTGGGACTCAACGCGGTAGACGATTCTCAAGTCGATGATGGGGCGGAACGCCCTCCGGGACATGCGTTCGTCGATTTCAAAGCCGTACCGAGCGCAAAGCAACAGAAGAGGCGTGCCAGCGCTTTGCGCGACAAGGCTGAGAAGCGCGGCTGGCAGCACGGGCCGGCAAGCTGAGGTTCCCCTCAGGCTTGCGCAATGCTGCTGACGGCCCGCTCTGAGGGCTCGCTGCGGTAGTTTCCTGGTCTGCCGCAGCGAGCCGACCGCTCATCGGGGCATGAATCCGGGCTTCTGCTCGGCGAGCGAGTGAAGCCGCGCGAGGTAGTCCTGCGCCCCCGGTTCGGAGCTGTACCGGCGCCTCATCTCGGCAGCGAGTTCCCGGCTGGTCATGATGAGCGACGGCACCGACTGACGGTCCCCTTCAAGAGCCCGCTCACCCATGATGAGTGCCTGCTCCAAGTCGCCCTCACGTGCCGCCGTGACGCCCAGCGTGACGCGAGCTTCAGCGTTACGCATCGGCGAGCGGTCGGTGCCGTCAAAGTCCGTTCCTACCCTCAGCACCTCTTCGGCGAGCGTGCGCGCGAGCTTGTCCTCACCGACCAGGCGGTAGCAGTCCATCGCGTAGAAGTCGAACTTGGCAGGGTCCACCACGAAGTGGTTGTCCAGGTTCCCGGGGTGCGGCATCGCTTCGAGCAATCGTCGCCCCTTATCCAAGGTGACCTCGACCTGCCGGCGGTCTCCGAGCCGCGCCCATGCCTTGGCTTCCTGGGCAGCGAGCTGCACAGCCACTCCGTGATGCGCCGCCGTCTCAGCTCCGGCCCGCGCCGCCGCGATGACGCCGCGGTAGTCGCCGGTCGTGAGGGCGAACCATGCCCGCATCTCATGCGCCCACCCGGCAACCTCCGCATGGTCAGCCTCGGTCGCGAGCGAGAGCGCAGCCTGTCGCGTCGACTCGGCCGCGTGGCGGTCGCCCGTGTCGTACTCGACGCATCCGACCAGTAGTGCGAGCCAGCCGGACAGCGCGAGAACCTCGCGGTGTTGCGCGAGCGTGAGGCTTTTGGTGTGAAGTTCGACGACACGGCGAAGCCACTGCCGCCCCTCGATGAGAAGTTGCTCGCTCGGCATGAACGGGTACTCCGAGGCGAGCCGGTCCGTCGTGATCCGCAGAGCGTCAAGCGTGGCGTTGTCGACGTCGGATCGGTTGAGACGACTCACGATCTCCAGTGTCTCCATGCCGGACGCTGCCAAGATCTCCTTGTCTCCGTCCCGCCGTGAGGGCGCCGGGAAGAGCGCGTGCGTCACGGTGCCGAACGTGGCCGCGATGATCGGTTGGTAAAAGTCGTTCGGTGCCTGGCCGGACTCCCAGCGCTTCCACTGGCGAATCATGCTCTCTTCTGCGGGCAGCTCCGTGGGAGCGTGCGCCCGCAGGGCCCTGACTGCGTCGCGCTGCGACCAGTCGCGCGCCATCCGCTCGGCCGCGATGCGTCGCGCCCATGCGGGCCTGTTGTCGGTCATGCGCCCTCCTCCGAGTGCCTGCTCCGAGTCTCGCGCGCGAGCCGGGGGGACAGGGAAGGTGACAGGCGGGTGTCACCGAACATGTCCCCTCCTCCGGCTTGCCGTCCCCAGGCTGTCACTTACCTCTCAACTCCCGTTCTGGGCATGCTGGTTGCAGATCACGCACCACCTGGCACGGAGCGGTTTTCGAGCGCTTCGAGCCTGCCGCGGAGTTCCGAGACTTGGGAGGTGAGATGTTCGAGCTGGCGCAGGACTTCGGGAATGTCGACGCCCGCGTCGGCTTCGCTGGCTTCGGTGGCCTGCTCGGGGTCACGGGCGTAGCTGCCGCGCGACGTGGTCAGGATGAGCCCGTCCTCGCGGAGGATCGTGAGGGCGCGCTGCACTGTCATTCCCGAGATCTTGAAGCGCGTAGCCAAGTCTCGCACGGACCCCACATGGGCCCCCGGCTTGATGTCGCCACGCAGGATCTCTTGCCGCAGGATGTCGGCCGCCTGCTCGGACTCCGGTCTCGGGTCGTCTTTCGAGATTTCAGCGCTCATCACGCCATCGAGCGTACCCACCCCTAGTACGACCTAGCACGAATCTTCGCGGCCCTCTTGCGTCGTAGTACGTGCTAGTACATGCTGTTACACGTCAGCACGACGGGCCTGGAAGGGCTTCGCCGGGCTGTCCGTAAGTGCTTGACCTGCAAGACCGCACGACCAGGAGCCCCGCATCGGACGGGGGGAGGCGACCCGGCGCCTTGGCATTAACCGGAGGGCTTAGACCGAAAGGTCACGTCTCCATACGCCTACTTCGAGGCCGGACGGCTCTACCTGATACGGGAGCGCGGTCGCGATGAAGGAGACACGCACTACCGCCCCGATGGTCGTAGACCGGGTTCGACTCCCGGTCGGGGCACTTTCCCCTGTCGCATTGCGGCTCGGGTTCTTCCGGGGCAGTCGCCGTCTCACCAAACGCCTGTGGCTCTCCGGCTCCGTGTCCCTCCCACTTCAGGAGCTGTCATGCGTACGTACATCGGCCACCAACAGGCCGTCTCTGCCGCGGACTTCGCGGAGTTGGCGCTCGGCACCCCGGTTGAGCTGTGGCTCGGGGTCGAGGGCGAGACGGACGAAGAGCGCGCGGCCCGCGAGGACGCGGCGCGCGACATCCTCGCCGACAACCCCGACCTTCCCGACGACCTGATTCGCATCGCCGCGCAGGTCATCGAGGAGAACCCGGACCTGGTCGACGTCATCCCCCTGGCCCGCCCCGCCCGGCGCCGCCGCGCGGCACGCAAGGGGGTAGCGGCATGACGACCAACCCTGCTCCCGAGGCGCCTGCGTCCGGGGTGCCGCCGCTGACGAAGCCGGAGATGGGGCTCGCCGGAGTTGGCGCGCTCGCCGCGGCCGGCGTCGGCGCGCTCGGTCTGATCTCTTCCTTTGACGCCGTGTCGGCCGCTGCTGCCCGATGGGGCTTCCACGTTCCGTGGATGCTGCCGGTCGGGATCGACGTGGCCATCCCGGTGTTCACCGTCGCCAACCTGCTGTTGATCCGGATGGACATGGCGCTCGCGTGGGTGCGGTTCGTGCCCTGGGTGCTCACCCTGATCACCTGCGGTTTGAACGTCGCCGCCGGGCAGGGCATGTGGGCCAAGGTCGCCCACGGCACGATGCCGCTGCTGTGGGTGGTGTTCTCCGAGATCGGCGCCCACATCTACGCTGTGCGGATCGGCGCGGCCACCGGTCGCCGCATGGAGAAAATCCGTTTCTCCCGCTGGCTGTTGGCCTTCCCCTCCACGTTCGCCCTGTGGCGCCGCATGACGCTGTGGGAGGTCACCTCCTACTCCGAGGCGCTGGCGCGCGAGAAGGAACGGCAGTTGGCCCGCGCGGACCTACGCGAGCGCTACGGCCGTAAGTGGCGCTCCAAGACCCCGCGGCGTGAGCGCGTGATGCTGCGCATGGGCGACCTGGCCCCCGCTGCTGAGCAGGAGACGCCCGCACCGCCCCCGGCGGACAATCCGCCGGCGCCGGTCGACGCCAAGCCGCGCCCGCGCCGCCGGACCCCAGCCAAGGGCAAGGCCAAGACACAGCGCACCTTCGAAGAGGCGCTGACCGAGGCGCGCACGGTCACCACAGAGTGGACCGAGGCGGAGCTGACCGCAGACCGTCTGCGCACCACGCTGCATGTCTCGCAGGCCAACGCCCGCAAGCTGCGGGAGCAGTTGAAGGCGGAGCGCGTCGACGGCCGTCCGCTGCACTCCGTGGACGACGCGGAGGGCGACGGCACGACGGCTGAGGCTGCCTGATGTTCGCCAAGTGCTTCGACCCGACCGGCGCGAGGCACGGACTGCCCACCTACCCGTGGCGTTACGCCCCGGACGGATTGGCCACCCGCCGTCAGCTCCGCGCCCGCGGCTTACGGCCCGGTGGGCAGTCCATCGCGGCGCAGATCATGCGCCCGCGCTACCGGCGCGGCCCGCTGGTCGCCTACCTCTACCGCGTCGACCGCGCCAAGCCCGTCCGGCCGATGACGCCGGGCAAGTGGGCCGCGCTCGCCAAGGCGAACCGTGCCCGCCGCACTTGCCCCGCCTGCCGACAGGACGCCGGATACGTCATCCCCACGTCGCTCGGCATGTGCGTGCCCTGCGCCTACCCCGAGGAACAGCGCGCCGCCTGACCTGCACATCACGATCCGGCGGGGTCCGTCCGCCCACCTCCTACAGCGACGGCCGGACCCCGCCTTTCCTCCCATTGGAAGGGACTTTCAGTGAAGCACCCCGACGACGACAACGAACTGTTCAACCGACTCGAAGCGGAGATGAGCGCCGACTCCGGGGGCGAGGTAGTCGACCTCGACAAGGCGCGGTCGGCCCGTTCGGAGTCGGCCGACCCGACCGCCCGACCCGACTCCGACCCGTCGCCCGACTCCGAGACCGCGCGGTCGGGTGCTGAGTCGGGCGACCCGACCGCGCGCGTGATGGTCGACCTGCCGACCCCGACGGCCACCGGTCCGGGCTACCTCGGTCGGCTGCTCGCGGCACAGCGCCGTGCGGTCGTTCCCGTGTGGCTGCGGTCGATGGCGGAGCTGCGGACCGCCACAGCGTGGGTGGCTCGCCACTACGCCCACGCTGCCGGGTATCACGCGCTGCGTGCCCCGGTCTACGCCGCCCGGCTCGCCCTGCAAGCCCCGACCGGCGCCGCCCGATTCGTGGGCGGCACGATGCGGTGGGTGGCCGACCGTGAGGGCGAACCGGTCCGACTCGCCGCGGTCCGGCGTGAGGACGCTGCGGAATACCTGAAGCTGTCGCGGCAGCGCGACGGACGGGTCCGACTGCGCACCCTCGTGGCCGTGCTCGCGATGTTCGTCGGGCTCGGCTCCGCCCTTGCCATGTACGTGCTCGCCCCCGACTGGCTTCAGGCGGTGTCGGTGGGCGCGGTCGTGATGGCGCTCGGGTTCGCCGGCCGCCGCGCGGATGACCCGGTCATCCACCGCGCGGTGGAACTGCCCAAGGCGGTCAAGCTCACCAGTGACATCGTGCTGCGGGCGCTGGGTGCTCTCGGCATCCCCGCCATCAACCAGGCGCAGGCCAAGGGGCGCGATGGGTTCGAGTTCACCGCCCCGATCACCCGTGATGGCCCCGGATGGCGAGCGGAGGGCAATCTCCCGTACGGCGTCACGGTGACCGACGTCATCGAGCGTCGCGACCGGCTCGCCTCCGGCCTGCGCCGCCCTCTCGGGTGCGTGTGGCCCGAGGCGGTACCGGATGAGCACACCGGTCACCTCGTGCTGTGGGTGGGGGATCAGGACATGTCCCGCGCCAAGCAGCCCAAGTGGCCGTTGCTCAAGTCGGGTTCGGTCGACCTGTTCAAGCCGGTCGCCTACGGCACCGACCAGCGCGGACGCTGGGTCGAAGCGACGCTGATGTACATCGCGGGCGTCATCGGCGCCATCCCGCGCATGGGCAAGACGTTCCTGCTGCGTCTGCTGCTGCTCATCGCGGCACTGGATCCGCGCGCGGAGCTGCACACCTACGACATGAAGGGCACGGGCGACCTGGACCCGGTCGGTGACGCTGTCTCGCACCGGCATGCCGCGGGTGACGATGACGAGTCCGTCACCTACTGCCTGAATGACTTCCGGGCGCTGCGTGAGGAACTGCGGCGCCGTACCAAGGTGATCCGCTCGCTTCCGCGGGATGTCTGCCCGGAGTCGAAGGTGACCAGCGCCCTTGCCGACAAGCGCTCGCTTGGGCTGCACCCGATCGTGATCGGGGTTGATGAGTGCCAGGTGCTGTTTGAGCACCCCGAGCACGCCAAGGAGTTCGAGGAGATCGCAACCGACCTGGTCAAGCGCGGTCCGGCCACGGGCATCGTCCTGCTGCTCGCCACGCAGCGACCGGATGCCAAGGCGCTGCCCACCGGCATCAGCGCGAACGCGTCGGCCCGCTGGTGCCTGAAGGTCATGGGTCAGCTCGAAAACGACATGGTGCTCGGCACGTCCGCCTACAAGCGCGGTGTACGCGCCACCATGTTCGCCTGGGGTGACAAGGGCATTCACTACTTCGTCGGTGAAGGCTCAGACGCCCGGATCGTGCGCTCCGTCTACGTCGACGGCCAGGGTGCCGACGCCATCGGCGCCCGTGCTCGCCGTCTGCGCGAGGAGGCAGGCACGCTGTCCGGGCACGCGCTCGGGGAGGCACCCGAGCCGGTCACCAGCGCGTATGACCTGCTGCGCGACATTCTCGCCGTGGTGCCGGCCGATGAGCCCAAGGTGTGGTCCGAGACGGTCGTCGCCCGGCTCGCAGAGCTGCGCGAGGAGGTCTACGACGGCTGGGACCCCGAGGGACTGGCCGCGGCCCTGAAGCCGCACGGCGTCTCCACGATCCAGGTGGGCCGCCGGGTCAAGGGCAAGGTCGTCAACCGGCGCGGTATCGACCGCTCCCACATCGTCGCTGCGATTGCGGAGCGTGACGGAAAGCGGGACGCGGGCTGAGGCTCTGGGGCCGCTAGCGCTAGCGGCACGCCCCGCTAACGTTAGCGGCCCCGCTAGCGCCCCAAACCCGCTCTGATCAGGCCGCTAGCGGATAGCGGCCCACCTGCGGAAACCCCTGAAACCCGCCTGGAAGGGCCCGTCATGCCTCCCGTCCTGCTCGCTATCACCCTGATTCTTGGCGTAACGCTGTGTTACGTCGCTGTGTGTGCTGCCTCGCCGTTCGGCAACTGCCGCAAGTGCAACGGCTGGGGCTTCTCGATGAAGACCGACCGCAAGGGCCGCATGAAGCGCGGCAAGGACTGCCGCCGCTGCAAGGCCACCGGCAAGCGCATACGCGTCGGCCGCTGGCTCTACAACCGCTGGGCCCGCATCTACCGCGCCGGCGCCGACACCCCCTGACCGGAAGGCTTCCGATGATCCTGAACATCTCCGCCGTGCTGCTGTTCGGCGCCGCGTCCGCCCTCGCCGTCAAGACCAAGTCCGCCGGAGGCGGTGCGGCCATCGTCCTGTTCCTGTTCGGGTTCTTCACCGCCGGGACCGGCGCGTACGAGCCCATCCACAACCTCGTGCAGGCGTCCGCCGACGCCCTGTCCGCCCTCGGGAACTGAAGGAGGCTCGCTGTGCACGAGCACGCCAACCTCGTACCCGGCCGTCGTGAAGCGGCCGTGGAAGTCCACCGGCCCACTCCGCTCGCCCCGGTGCCGTCGGCGCCGGTCGTACCGGTACAGCCGGGCGCCATCCCGTCGGTGACGCGTGTCGTCCTGCCGGACGGTCGCGTCGTCACCGGCTACGCCCTCGAACCCGCCAAGCCCGAACCCGTCGCGGCCAAGCCACCCGTCTCCCGCGCGGCGGTGAACATCGCCCTCGGGGGAATCGGGTTCGGTGCCGTCTGCGGCGGGCTGTTCCTGCTGACCGCGTTCATCACCGCGCTGACCGCGCTCATCACTCAGCTCATCACCCTCGCCGCCGTCATCTTCGGCGGCTGGGTCGCCGTACAGGTCTTCAGCGCGAGCGGCCACGGCAGCGGGACCACGGTCAACATCCGCAAGGCCGTCTTCAAGCGCAACCACTTCCACGGCTAGCTACGCCCGAGGCGGGCGCCGTCTCACCACAAGCCTGCGCCCGCCCCGGTTCTCCTGTCCCTCCAACAGAACAAGGAGACCTCCAGCATGACCCAACGTCGTGCATTCGGCGAGGGCCGTCCGGCCCAACCCGCCCCCATCGGGCGAGCCTCGGGCTCGCCGCCGCGTCTGCTGGCACTGTGCGCCGGCTACGGCGGACTCGAAGAGGCGATCCGCGCCGGGACCGGCGGTGTGCCGGTCGCGTTCGCGGAGAACGACCAGTACGCCGCAGCGGTGTTCGCTGCGCATCACCCCGGGGTGCCCAACCTCGGGGACATCACGGCCGTTGACTGGAAGCGGGTCCGCGACCTGTACGCGCCGGACGTGATCGGCGCGGGTTTCCCCTGCCGCAACATCTCCAACGCTGGACGAAGGGACGGGATCAATGGCCAGTGGTCGCGGGTCTGGAAAAACGTCGCTCAGGCTGTGGGCGTCATTCGACCGCGCTACGTCTTCCTGGAAAACGTGGCGGCGCTCCGCTCGCGGGGGCTGGACGTCGTCGCCGCGGACCTGGCCGCGATCGGGTATGACGTCCGGTGGACATGTCTACGAGCTGGTGACGCCGAAGTCGGCGCCCCGCACCCGCGGGATCGCTGGTTCGCAGTTGCCCATCCCGCTGATGCCGACCCCGACCACGGCGGACGGTACCGGTGGACCCGGCACCAGCCCCAACCGCAAGGGCGGACTGAATCTCCGCACGGCGGTCACCCGACTGCCGGCGCCGCCGGACGCCTGACCCTGCTGCCCACGCCGAAGGCATCCGACGGCCCGCACGGCGGCCCAAATCAGCGCGATACCAAGGGCAATTACTACCTGCCCGGCCAGGCCGTGCGGCTCGATGAGCGGTGGGTGTCCACCGACGGCACTGACTATGGGCCCGCCATCCGGCGGTGGGAGCGCGTCACCGGCCGTGCGGCGCCGTGCCCGACCGAGCCCGGTACGCGCGGCAATCGTCGACTGTCGCCGGCGTTCGCGGAATGGCTCATGGGCCTTCCCGCCGGCTGGGTCACCGCCGTGCCCGACATCCCCCGCAAGGAACAACTCAAGATCCTCGGCAACGGCGTGGTGCCCCAACAGGCCCAACACGCCTACGCCCTGCTCTTGGGCGCCCGCATCCCCGCGCGCCTCGAAGGGAGGAACGCCGCATGAACCGTCACCTCCTGTTCGCCGCACTGGACGCTGCGGAACGAGGATGGGCCGTCCTCCCGCTCCGTCCGGGCGACAAGCGTCCAGCCCTGCACGGTGAGGACGTCTGCCCCGGCATCGGGGACTGTGCGGGCGGTCACCGTAAGTGGGAAGAGCGCGCCTCCATCGACCCTGACCGCATCCGCCGGGCGTGGGGCGACCTGGCGTTCAACGTCGGCGTCGCGACTGGCCCGTCCGGTCTGGTCGTCGTCGACCTCGATATGCCCAAGCGCAAGAGCAGTACGGACACGCCTAACGGCGTGACGACCTTCACGGCGCTCTGCGAGCGCGCCGGGCAGGTCGTGCCCACCACTCGCACGGTGCGGACCGCGAGCGGCGGGGTCCACCTGTACTTCACCGCCCCGCCCGGCGTCCGGCTCGGCAACACCGCCGGACGGCTCGGCAAACGCATCGACACCCGCGCATGGGGCGGCTACGTGGTCGCCCCCGGCAGCCTCACCCCCACGGGCGCCTACGCGGTCGTCAACGACGTGCCGCCCGTGCCTCTGCCGGAATGGCTGTGCGCCCGCCTGACGACCCGTCAGAGTTCGCGGGTACTGACGGTTGCACCGTCGGCGGTTCGAGCGTCCAGCTACGCGGCAGCAGGCTTGAACGCGGAAACCGCGTCCGTGCGGCAGGCGCCGGAGGGCGAGCGCAACGCCACGTTACTGCGGGCGGCGCGAGCCTTGGGGCGGTTCATCGCGTGGGGCGACCTCCCCAGGGAGCGGGTTGAGGAAGCTCTTCAGTGGGCGGGGGAGCAAGCCGGTTTGTCGCCGCGGTCGTGTGAGTCGACCATCCGCAGCGGTCTGAACTGGTCGATTGCCCGCAACAGTCAGGGGAGGGCGGCATGAGCACCCCGCCCCGCCATTCACTGAAGAGCCTTCCCGTCACCCCGACCGGCCCGCGCGCCGCCGCACAAGCCGCGCTCGGTCCGGCCGTAGACGAGCCGAAAGGCGCCGCCCGTGAGGGCGTCCCTTCTGCTCTTCGTGCTGACCCGCACCAGGGAGACGGTCGGTACCCGGTCGCGTGGCTGCACATCCGTGCACCGCGCGGCGCCGTCCCCACGGCCATCTCGACGTGCCTGTGCGGCAGGGACCGCAGCGCCGTCGGCCACACGAAGGTGCTCGCCCTGATCGAAGACCACACCGCCCACCGCGACGCATGCCCGCTCCGCATCAACCAGGAAGGGAGGCAGGCGGCATGAGCGCCAACCCGCCGGCACCCGCCATGGACGGCTCCGCATTGCTCGATGAGGTGGAAGCCTTCCACCGACGCTTCAACATCTTCCCCCTCGAAGCCGCGTACGTGGCCGTGACGCTGTGGGACGCACACGCGCACCTGCTCGACTGCTTCGACTCCACACCGCGGCTCGCGTTCCTCTCCCCGGAGCCTGGCTCCGGCAAGTCCCGCGCGCTGGAGATCGTGGAAACCCTCGTGCCGCAACCGATGGTCGCGGTCAACGCCTCCGCCTCCGCGCTCTTCCGCGCGGTGTCCGGGATGGAGGGACGGCCCACGATCCTGTTCGACGAGATCGACACTGTCTTTGGCCCCAAGGCCGGAGAGAACGAACAGCTCCGCGGGTTCCTGAACGCCGGGCACCGTCGTTCCGGCGTCATGTGGCGTTGCGTCGGCGACGGCTCCAACCAGCAGGTACAGGAGTTCCCGTCGTTCTGCGGGGTCGCGGTCGCCGGTCTCGGCTCGCTTCCGGACACGATCCTGACCCGCTCGGTCATCGTCCGCATGCGCCGCCGTGCCCCCAACGAGCAGGTGGAGCCGTTCCGGCAGCGTATCCACGAGAAGGAGGGGCACGCGCTGCGTGACCGGCTCGCCGCATGGGCACAGTCCGTGAGTCACCTGGTCGACGGGGTGTTCCCGGAGCTGCCGGAGGGCATCAGCGACCGGCCTGCGGACGTGTGGGAACCCCTGCTCGCCATCGCGGACGCTGCGGGCGGCGCGTGGCCGGAGCGGGCCCGCACCGCGTGCATCGAGCTGGTGACCGCGGCCAAGACCAGCGACAAGGGCAGTATCGGTATCCGCCTGCTCACGGACCTGCGCGACTACGTGTTCAACGGCATCGACCGCCTGCCCACCGTCGCCATCCTCGACAGGCTGCACAACCTCGAAGAGGCGCCGTGGGCGGACATGAGCGGCAAGCCGCTCGATGCCCGCGGGCTGTCGCGGATGCTGCGGGAGTACATGACCGCAGACAACACCCCCATCGCGGCCCGCAACATCAAGGCAGGCGGGAGCGTCATGAAGGGCTACTACGCGAGCGACCTGCACGACGCGTGGCAGCGCTACTGCCCACCCCCCGCGGAAAGTGCGCTACTTCCGCTACCTCCGCTACCTGGCAGCTCAGAGGCGGTTTCCGGGTAGCGGCAAGCCGCTCCGCATCCGCTACCGCAACACCCCATCCGCTACCCCGCAGCCACGAACCCGGAACCGGTAGCGGCTCTATCCGCTACCGCTACCCCTATCCGCTACCTGGATCATGCCCTGACCAGGGCGGTAGCGGAGGTAGCGGAAGTAGCGGAACTGAGAGGAAGAGGAGCCATGAACTCGGGTGAGACGAACTCCGCCCTTCCCAAGTCCTTTTCGGCTGCGGAGGTAGCCGAGGCGCTCGACTGCTCCGAGTGGTGGGTGAAGGAGCAGGCACGGCGGCGCCGTATCCCATTCCTCCGGAGCGGGAGCGGCTACCGCTTCACACGGAGTCACGTAGAGGAGATCTTCCAGATCCTTGAGGAACGTCCCGACCCGGTGAACATGCCGGAGATCAGCACCACTTCGACCCGCCGGCGCACGTTGGTCCCCTTCGACGTACCCGCGGTACAGCTCAGGGCGCGGCGCCCACGGCGCGCTAGGGATGCCGTCTGACAGCAGGAAAACCATGGCGGGCGAGAGTGGAACACCGGCTCTCGCCCGCCTCTTTGTGATGAGAGGGAGCATGGGGTTCGTCGAGAACCGAGGCACGTACTGGCGTGGCCGCTACAAGATCTCGCAGGGCAAATACGGCACCGTGGCCGACGAGAACGGCAACGTCATCCGCTTCCGTACGAAGCGGGAAGCCAAGAAGGCCGCTGACGCCGAAGAGGCCAAGGTGGAGAGCGGCACTTGGAAGGACCCGGCGGCCGGGCAGATCACCTTCGGCGAGTACGCCTCGCGGTGGTACGCGGCGCAAGACCTTGCTGCGTCCACGATGCAGAATTACCGACGTCACCTGGAAGAGCACCTACTTCCCGAGTTCGATCACCGCCCACTTGCCGCGATCCAACGCACTGACGTCGACGCCTGGGAGAAGAAGGAAAAGGCGCTCTATGCCGCATCGAGCGTGAAGACATGGCGCGGCACGCTCCACCTGGTCCTCGAAGACGCGGTGGACGAGGAACTCATCAGTTCCAACCCCGCCACCAAGCGACGCGGCAGAGGGAAGCGCGCAGGTCGTTCGCGTGACCGAGGACCGGAAAAGGTCGTCACGGATCCGCTCGGCATCCTTCTGTGTGCCGAGCGCGCGTCACTCCTTTCTGGACGCGATGACGAGTTCGTGGCTCTCGTCACCAAGGGCTTCACGGGGATGCGGTGGGCCGAAATCGTGGGCTGGGAGACCGAGTTCATCCGCCCAAAGGCCGTACGCGTGGAATGGCAGCTCTACGAACTCGACTCGGGAGAGTTCGAGCGCTGCCCGCCCAAGGACGACAGCTATCGCACCATTGACGCCCCGCCGTGGCTCACCCGCCTCTGGGCCGGCCACATCGCCCGGACGCAACCGACCCCGTGCGCTTGCCACGGTAAGACGTACATGTTCCGCGGACAGGGCGTGTCCCGCACGGGGGAGACCGGTGCGAAGGTGGTGGACGTGGCGAGACATGCAGGCGTTTCCACAGGCACGGTGTCCAACGTCCTCAACCGGCCGGACGTCGTGGCCGAAGCCACCAGGGCTCGGGTGCGCGAGGCCATCGACGTTCTCGGGTTCACCCGCGGCGGGGGTGCCGTCGACCAGGCTGCGCACTGGCGGAGGAACGGATTCGCCACGTGGCTCTTCACACCGGCCGCCTCCGGCTGGTACCCGAAGAAGGCACCGCAGGAAGCGCGGCCCGTGCCCGTGCTCGCCCATCCCTGGCCCGGCGTGCCAGCGCGGGGGAGAGGCGCCCAAGCGCGAGCGGATGCCTGCTGGGTGCCAATCGCGAAGGGGCTTACGCCCCATGGGCTGCGCCACACGCACAAGACGCGTATGGAGGGGTTCCGCACCCCGCCGAAGCTCATGGATGAGCGCATGGGACACATCGACGGCTCGGTCCAGGCGCGCTACACGCACATCACCCGAGAGATGCGGGAGGAACTGCTGGCCAACCTCACGATGGAGTGGGAGGCGGCTTTGGATGCTCGGTTGGCGATGTGTCCCAGGTCTCCGGTAACCGTGCTCGATCGTCTCTTACAGCAGCGGCTGGGAGTGTGCCGATAACTAGCGATTTAGAGCGATGGAATCTCGCATCTCTCGCAGAGAGGAGTCATGAAAAGGGTCGGATCCACCTACCTCACGAGCAGGTGGATCCGACCCTGTGCCGTACTGACCGTGTTCTTTTACGAGTCGGCGCGACGCCCGAACTGTCCTCCACCCTGGGTCAGGATGCGCTGCTCGACGTTGACGAGCCCCAGTAGCGCTGCGGACAGGGCGGCGGGCTCCACGAGTAGCCGCACGTCCTCCTCGCCGATGAGAATCGGCTCATCGTCCTCGGTCTTGCCTACGAGAGTTCCGTTCAGCCGTTGGGCGTGAACTACATGCGCGACAGCTTCTTCGCCGTAGACCCGCTTCACCAACTCCTGCACCTTCGCTGGATCGGCCTTCGGCCAGATCTGATCGGCCCAGTGAGCGAACTCCTGCACGAACACTGGGTGAGCGGAGTTGAGGTAAACAATGCCTCGGTACTCCGTTCCCTCGATGGTGCGTGTGTCGTTGCGTACGTACTGCGCCAGGTGCTTGCTCTCCTCAGGGTCGAAGCGCTTCCAGTCGAATGCCGGGTAGCCGCCCCGCACCCGTGAAGGCGAACCCTGCATCGAACCGTTCGTCGTAGGCACGAGGATGTGCCGGGGCCCGGACGTTCCACCCGTTCCGCCGGGCCGCCCGGTTCCGCCAGCGGCCCGCGGACCCCGCGACCCAGGAGTACCCGCG
This sequence comes from Streptomyces sp. NPDC000983, assembly GCF_040299205.1. NCBI lineage: Bacteria > Bacillati > Actinomycetota > Actinomycetes > Kitasatosporales > Streptomycetaceae > Streptomyces > Streptomyces sp. NPDC000983. The sequence continues at coordinate 115,586 of NZ_JBEPBM010000008.1, forward strand.
AAGGAGCCGCTCGGGTTGCCAAGGACTTTACCCATTGCCGAGCTGAGCACCCTGGACGCCTTGAAGCGAGGGTTCAGCCGATCCAGGATACGCGCGAGGTTCTTGGCCATCGACGGATCCGTCTGCGTGGTGTCGCGTGCACGGGCCTGCTCTTGTGCCTTGGTCAACTCCTCGGGGAAGTTGTCGAAGAAGGCATCCCCCCACTCCTCCCAGGGCAACTCCAAGCCGCCCTTGCCGAAGAGAATGTGGCGGGATGCCTGCGTGATCACACCCCACCGGGTGGGCTGGCTGTCGCTGTAGACCGGCGGGCGCACGATCAGCCAGGTACGTCCCATGATCTCGTCGGTGATGCCGAACAGGCGGTACCGGCTCTTGCTCCTGTCCGCGTGGTAGGCCTCACCCTGGTAGTCCACGACCGCGACGGGGCGTTGGACGATGTAGTCGGACGTACCACCGACGGGCGCCTCCGGCTCCGGAACAAAGAACCAGTCCACTTCGGTTCCATGTTCATCGACGGTGACCGTGCCCGTCACGGCGGCGTCCGGGATGTAGTGCCGCAGGCCGTAGACGCGCCGAGGGCGCCACACCATCGACCTGCCGTCGGGCAGGTTCACAGTCTTGTCGCGGGTGTCCCTGCGGTCGCTGCTCTTCTTGGCGTACAGGTCGACGACCGTGGTTTCGATGGGCGAGCCATCCCTCTTCGGCACCTCGATCAAGCGGCTGTTGAGGTATCGAATGAGGTCGTCAACGGATTCCTTACGGGAGGAGTCCTGGTCTCCCATCCACGTGTCGCTGTCCGGGGCCGACCCCAGCAGCACCATGATTGTTCCTGTGTTCATCCACGGAGGACGGATACGGCTCCAGTCACAGCCGTGCTCGTCATCCATGAACGGCTGCACCACGTCCGTGAGGGTGACGAATTCACCGTGCTCGTCCTCGGCGGGCCATTCCTTCAGGGCGTAGTTGCCGTCACCGTCGCGGTAGATCCACAGCATCGCGCCGTCCGGCGCCTCGGCCGTATAGCTGATGACGACCACGCCGTATGGGTTCCACGGCAAGACGGAGGACTTGAACCCCTGGCCGAAGTTGCCGTCAACCCCGATGGGCTTACCACCGCCGCCGAACGTGGTGAGGAAGACCTTGAGGTCGTTCGGCTGCATGCCGGCGCCGTTGTCCATGATTGTGCGCCGCAGAACGCCCTGTCGTTCGGCGGACTGCTCCTCGATCCCGAAGTGGATGATCGATGCGCCGCTTTCCTCGGAGTTCTTCCACGCCTCCCGCGCCCACTGGTAGGGCCCGCCGGCCTCGTATGCCTGGCGGATGAGGTGAGTGGTGGCCTCCGTGGGCACGTGTACATACCTGGGCATGCTCTGCCCCCTTCTCCCCTAGAGCCGCGGCCCTAGAAGTTCCGACAAGAGCGGTAGCCCTTGTCAGGAGTAACCGTACCTGCCCGCCTTCGGGGGGTGCGATCGTATTTGGGGTGGGTGAAGAGGGGCGGCCGGTGGCGCCTAGATCCGCAGCCTGAAGCCCGGTGCGCGGTCAAGATCTTCTCCCAGATTTCTCCCAGCACCCCCCGGAAACCACTCAGGGGCCCGACCCGCTAAGCGGATCAGGCCCCTGACCTGGTGTTTCACTGTCGGGGTGGCGGGATTTGAACCCACGACCTCTTCGTCCCGAACGAAGCGCGCTGCCAAGCTGCGCTACACCCCGATCGTCCCCGCTCGTCGCGGTGACGTCGTTTACTTTAGCCCACCGGTGGCTGGAGACGAAATCCGGTTTTGGCGCGGTGGCGGACGAGGTTGGGGCGGGTGTGGTCGAGGGCCACCAGCAGGACCGCGAGGGCGTAGATGGACAGGCCCAGCAGGAGCGCGTTGCCCAGGACGGACTTGTAACCGTGCAGGTCGACGTCGAGGAAGGGGTAGAGGTAGCGCCCGGATGCGCCGGCGGGGAGCAGTTCCGCGCGGGCGAGGGAGAAGGCCAGGTAGGCCAGGGGGTAGGCGAGCCAGGGTGCCGCCTGGCGCAGGCGCAGGGCGCCCGGTGCCGTGAGCAGGAGCCAGTCCAGGGCGGCCGCGATCGGGGTGACCGTGTGGAGGACCTGCTCGCTCACCGCGTGCCAGCCGGTCGGGGGCGGCCCCGCGGGAGTCAGGAGCACATGGTGGACCAGGGCGGTGATCGCGACGTAGAGCAGGGCCGCGCCCGTCAGGGCCGGGGTCAGGGGTCTGCGGGCCGTCCAGGCGCGGCGGGCCGCGAGGAGCATGACCGCCGCCAGCAGGATGTTGCTCTGGACCGCGAAGAGGCTGAGCACCCGCGCGGGGCTGCCGAGGACGAGTTCGATCGTCACCGCCCCGGCCGCCGTCAGCGCGGTCAGCAGGCGGAAGGCGGCGGTCAGGCGGCGGCGCGAGGGTGCCACCACCGCCGTGGCGGGGACGTGCGACGGCATCAGCCGGGGTATGCCCGGAATCGCGGGCAGATCCGGGATGTCCCTGGGTATGGGGGCGGTCATGCCCTCACGCTAAGCAGGGGGGACAAAACGGGCTATAGGGGTGGTCCGTGCGGGTTACCGCACGGACCACGAACCCGGCGTCAGCCCTCGCGGCCCACCAGCGTCAGCAGCGTCGCCTCCGGCGGGCAGGCGAAGCGGAACGGCGTGTAGCGGTTCGCTCCGCAGCCCGCCGAGACATGGAGATGGGCCGTACGGCCGTCCGCCGTGTGCGTCGACAGGCCCTTCACCCGGTCCGTGTCCAGGTCGCAGTTGGTGACCAGCGCGCCGTAGAAGGGGATGCACAGCTGTCCGCCGTGGGTGTGGCCGGCGAGGACCAGCGGGTAGCCGTCAGAGGTGAAGGAGTCCAGGACGCGGAGGTACGGCGCGTGCACGACGCCCATCGAGAAGTCCGCCGTACCCGACGGGCCGCCCGCGACCTCGGCGTACCGGTCGCGCTTGATGTGCGGGTCGTCCAGGCCGGTCAGCTCCACCGACACCCCGTCGACCTTGAGCGTGCCGCGGGTGTTGGTCAGGTTGAGCCAGCCCGCCGCGTCGAAGCTGTCCCGCAGGTCCTCCCACGGGTTGTGGATCACGCCGACCGCCGGCGGGTTGCCGTTCAGGCCGTACTTGCCCTGCGCCCTCTCGATCAGGTAGCGCGCGGGGTTGCGCAGCTTGGGCCCGTAGTAGTCGTTGGAGCCGAAGACGTACGCGCCGGGGAACTCCAGCAGCGGGCCGAGCGCGTCCAGGACCTCCGGTACGCCCTCGGGGTCGGAGAGGTTGTCGCCCGTGTTGATCACGAAGTCGGGGCGCAGGCCCGCCAGTGAGCGCAGCCAGCGCTGCTTCTTGCGCTGTCCGCCCACCATGTGGATGTCGGAGACCTGAAGGACGCGCAGCGGGCGCATCCCGGCCGGCAGGGCCGGCACGGTCACCCGCCGCAGGCGGAAGGAGCGGGCCTCGAACCCCGCCGAATACACCAGACCGGCGGCACCAGCCGCCGCGATCCCCAGAGGTACTCCGTATCGCGCGCGCATACCTCCATCGTGTCAGACCGTCCCCAACTCCCGTGCCCGGCCGTCCCTCAAGCGCCCCACGGGGAAATCCGGGGGCGTTGTCTCCCACGCACCTGCGACAATCGGCGGCATGACCACGCTCAAGTCGAAGCTGCACGACGACCTCAACGCCGCGATCAAGGGACGCGACGAGCTCCGTTCCTCGACGCTCCGGCTCACCCTCGCCGCGATCACCAAGGAGGAGGTCGCGGGCAAGGAGAAGCGCGAGCTCTCCGATGACGAGGTGCTGAAGGTGATCACCAAGGAGGCGAAGAAGCGGCGCGAGGCCGCGGACGCCTTCGCCCAGGGTGGTCGCCCGGAGTCCGCCGAGCGGGAGAGGGCGGAGGGGGAGCTGCTCGCCGAGTACCTGCCCAAGCAGCTCGGCGACGAGGAGCTGGAGCGGATCGTCGGCGAGGCCGTTGCGGAGGCCCGGGCGGCCGGTGCCGAGGGGCCGCGGGCCATGGGCGCCGTCATGAAGATCGTGAACCCGAAGGTGGCGGGCCTGGCCGAGGGCGGCCGGGTGGCTGCCGTGGTGAAGAAGCTGCTGGCCGGCTGAGGACGGCTGAAGGCCTGTAGGCCCGAAAGGCCGAAAGCCTCAAAGGCCGAAAGGCGCCCCGCACCTCGATGGTGTGGGGCGCCTTTCGCGTGCCGTGCCCGGCGGGGCCGTTATCCGCGTCCGCCGCCGTTCCCGTTGCCCTGGATGAAGCCCTCGGGGATCTCGGGGAGGGTCGGCTCCGTGCCGCCGGTGTCCCCGCCGCCCGTCAGGCCGGCGATGAAGCCGTCGTCCCCGTTGTTGTCGTCGCCCGGACCGGGGTCACGGTCGCGGTCCCGGTCCTCGTCGTCCTTCGGCTTCTCCTCCGGGTCGGGGATGACGACCGGGACGAAGGACTCGGGGGCCTTGCCGGCGAGGGCGCCGGTCATGGCGTCCTTCCAGATCGGGCCCGGGGTGTCGGAGCCGTAGACGAGGTCGTGGTAGACGCCGCCGATGGTGATGTTCCGCATCTTGACCTGCTGGCTGGCGCTGCCGACCCAGACGGCGCCCGAGAGGTTCGGCGTGTAGCCGACGAACCAGGCGTTGCGGCGCTCGTCGGTCGTACCGGTCTTGCCGGCGTTGTCCCGGTCCCCGAGGCCGGCCTGCTGGCCGGTACCGGAGTCGACCACTCCCTTGAGCAGCGCGTTGATGGTGTCGGCCGTACCCTCCGACATCGCCCGCGAGCAGGTGGAGTTCGGCACCGCGAGGCTCTTCTTGGAGTCGCCCACCCGCTGCGTGACCGCCTCGATGGCGATCGGCGTGCAGTACATGCCGCGGTTGGCGAAGGCGGCGTAGGCGGTCGCCATGGTCAGCGGGGAGACGGACTCGGTGCCGAGGGCGATCGAGGGGACCTGCGGCAGCTTCTTGCCGCTGCCCTGCCGGATGTGCAGCTTCTCGGCCATCTCGGTGACCGGGCAGAGGCCGATGTCCGCGACCATCTCGATGAAGTAGGTGTTGACCGAGAGGGCCATCGCCTTCTTCAGCCGGTAGGGCCCCTTCTCCGACTCGTTCTCGTTGGGGATCTTGGTGCCGTCCTCGTTGGTGTAGGGCTTGCCACACGTCTGAATCGGGCTCGGGACGGTCAGCTCGTACGGTGAGGGGTACTCCTGGGTCGCCGGGCGGCCCGCCTCCAGGGCGGCGGCCGCCACGAACGGCTTGAACGTGGAGCCGGTCGGGAAGCCGTTGCTGGTTCCCATCTGCTGGCCCACCGAGTAGTTGATCACCGTCTCGTTCTGCTTGGGGTTGGTGCCGTACGGCTTCGACTGCCCCATCGCCACGATCTTGCCGGTGCCGGGTTCGACGAGGGTGGCCGCGGAGGCGACCTCGTCGCTCTCGTCGACGTGGTCCTTCAGCGACTGCTGCACGGACGCCTGGGCCTGCGGTTCGAGCGTCGTGCGGATCGTCAGACCGCCCTGGTTCCAGACCTTGGCCCGGGCCTCCTTGGTCTTGCCGAAGGCCTTGTCGTTGAGGAAGACGTTGCGCACGTAGTCGCAGAAGAACGCCGCGTCGTTGACCGCGGTGATGCAGCCGTTCTTCGGGTTGCTGACCTTCAGGCCCAGCGGGGACTTCGCCGCCTTGGCCGCCTGCTCCTTCGAGATGTCGCCGACCTGGGCCATCCGCTGGAGCACGGTGTTGCGCCGCTGCTTGGCCTCCGCCTCGTCGTTGACCGGGTCGTAGCGGCTCGGCGACTGGACGATTCCGGCGAGGAGGGCGGACTCCTGGAGGTTGAGGTCCTTGGCGGACTTGGAGAAGTAGCGCTGGGCCGCGGCCTCGACGCCGTAGGCCTGCTGGCCGAAGAACGTGATGTTCAGGTAGTTCTCGAGGATCTTCTTCTTGCCCAGCTCCTCCTCGACCTGGATCGCGAACTTCAGTTCGGCGATCTTGCGGCCCAGGGTCTGCTGGGTGGCCTGCGCGACCTTGGTGGGGTCGTCGCCGGCCTCCTCGACGAAGACGTTCTTCACGTACTGCTGGGTGAGCGTGGAGGCGCCCTCGGCGACCCCGCCGCTCTGCGCGTTGCGGTTCAGGGCGCGCAGGACGCCCTTCAGGTCGACCGCGCCGTGCTGGTAGAAGCGGGCGTCCTCGATCGCGACGATCGCCTTCTGCAGGTGCGGCGAGATGTCCTTGAGGGCGACCACGGTGCGGTCCCGCGAGTAGACGGTGGCGATCTGGCCGCCGTCGGCGTCGAGGATGGTGGTGCGCTGGCTCAGCGGCGGCGTCTTCAGGTTGGCCGGGAGTTCGTCGAAGCTCTCTACCGACCCCTTCGCGGCAAGCCCCAGCGCACCCACGGCGGGCAGGGCGATGCCGGCCATGACGGCACCCGCGAGGACACTGACACCGAGGAACTTGGCGGCCTGCTGCGTGGAGGACAGACCACCGCCCGAGCGCTTCTTTGGCATGAGGGCAGCCTACGTTCTCATTCGCCGGACACGCGTATATGCCTTGGCCTAAGCTGCTCCCAACTGTCACAGCAGTAGGGCCACGTATCAATACGTCCGGCGACCCCGAATCGTTCCGGTCGGCCGTCAACTTTTTGGCGGAGGCGTGTCCGAATCCACCTTGTGTGTCACCCGGCGTCCGTTGTGACTCAACAGGACTGTCCCGGTTTGCCGGGATGATCACGCATGTCACCAGCTCACTCCCCCGGGTGATCTGCCGCTTACCCATAGTCCGTTCGGACCATTCAAGATTGGGCCCGCTGGGGGTGTTGCGCCGTGCCCGCCTTCCGTAACGTCCTCAACTGGCGGCGGTGAATATGCCGCTGCCGCCGTGGGGGAGCCTCGATTCGGGAGAGGACGGCGCCGGTATGGGCTGGGTAACCGACTGGAGTGCGCAGGCGGCCTGCCGCACTACCGATCCGGATGAACTGTTCGTGCAGGGAGCAGCGCAGAACAGGGCCAAGGCGGTGTGCACCGGATGTCCGGTACGCACGGAATGTCTGGCCGATGCGCTCGACAATCGCGTCGAGTTCGGCGTATGGGGAGGAATGACGGAGCGGGAGCGCCGCGCACTGCTGCGCAGGCGGCCCACCGTCACCTCGTGGCGCCGACTGCTGGAGACGGCTCGTACGGAGTACGAGCGTGGGGCGGGCCTGGTGCCCCTTGATGACGACCAGGTGTACGAGAACTACGCGGCGGTGAGCTGACGGCACGGGCCCATCGGGGCTCGGGCCGACAGGGCCGACCTCCGTCGGCTCACGGCCGGCTCAGGTGTCGGAGGTCTCGGAGCTGGGCAGCTCCGGCCTGCCGGCCGCCAGCCGGTCTCCGATGTCCCGCAGACCGGTGATGTCGTGCACGTCGCCGGGGAGCGCGGCCACCTCGGCGACCGCCACCTCCGGGTGGAGCGTGGCGAAGCGATCCCGTGTGCGCTGCTCACGGGAGAGCAGGTGCATACGGTCCGCGTGCAGCCTCAGCAGGCCGGCGGTGAGCCGGTCGGTGGGGTTCGCCGCAGCCGTGTCCAGGGTGGCGGGGGAGCCTTCCTCGGTGGCCTCGGATGCGGGAGATTCTGAACTGCCGGACGTGTCGGGGGAGTTACGAAGTCCAGCTTTCCCGCCCTCCTGATCCACAATGCGGGACTCGTCAAGATTTTCCGCGGCGGCGAGCGCCCGCTCGGCCGACAGTCGGGCGGCGCCACTGCCGTGGACACGGTTGAGCACCAGACCCGCGAGCGGCATGTCCTCCGCGGCCAGCCGCTCCACGAAGTACGCCGCCTCGCGCAGCGCGTCCCGCTCGGGCGCCGCGACCACCAGGAACGCCGTCCCGGGCGCCTGGAGGAGCTTGTACGTGGCGTCGGCGCGGGTACGGAAACCGCCGAACATGGAGTCCATCGCGGCCACGAACGTCTGGACGTCCTTGAGCAGCTGGCCGCCGAGCAGCTTGCCGAGCGCGCCGGTCATCATCGACATGCCGACGTTCAGGAACTTCATCCCGGCCCGGCCGCCGACCTTCGCGGGCGCCAGCAGGACCCGGATCAGCTTGCCGTCGAGGAAGGACCCCAGGCGCTTGGGCGCGTCCAGGAAGTCCAGCGCCGACCGGGACGGCGGCGTGTCCACGACGATGAGGTCCCACTCGTCCCGCGCCCGCAGCTGCCCCAGCTTCTCCATCGCCATGTACTCCTGCGTGCCCGCGAAGCCCGCCGAGAGCGACTGGTAGAACGGGTTGCCCAGGATCGCGGCCGCCCGCTCGGGGTCCGCGTGCGCCTCGACGATCTCGTCGAAGGTGCGCTTCATGTCCAGCATCATCGCGTGCAGCTCGCCGCTCGCGGAGTCGTCGATGCCCTTCACCCGGCGCGGGGTGTTGTCGAGGGAGTCGATGCCCATGGACTGGGCGAGCCGGCGCGCCGGGTCGATGGTGAGCACCACGACCTTCCGGCCGCGCTCGGCGGCCCGCAGCCCGAGCGCCGCCGCGGTGGTCGTCTTGCCGACACCGCCCGACCCGCAGCACACGATGATCCGGGTCCCCGGGTCGTCCAGCAGCGGATCGACGTCCAGCGCGTGCGTGGGGGAGAGGTGGTGGGGTGCCTGGGTCTGGGACCGGTCGGCGTCCGGGCTCATGTCATCCCCTGCTCTCGCAGCTCGGTGGCCAGTTCGTACAGTCCCGCCAGGTCCATGCCCTCGGCGAGCAGCGGCAGTTCGTGCAGCGGCAGGTCCAACTCGCCGAGCGCGGACCGCTGTTCCTCCTCCAGCGTGTACCGCTCCGCGTACTCCTCGGCCTGCCTCAGCAGCGGGTCCACCAGCCGCTCCGCGTGCCCGCCGCGCCGCGCCCCGCCGAGGCCGGCCGCCGACAGGGACTGCGCGAACGCCGTACGGGGTGTGCCGCGTACGAGTTCCAGCTCGTCCGCGTCCAACACCTGGGGGCGCACCATGTTCACGATGACCCGGCCCACCGGGAGGCGTGCCGCGCGCAGTTCGGCGATGCCGTCCGCGGTCTCCTGGACCGGCATCTCCTCCAGCAGCGTCACCAGGTGCACCGCCGTCTGGGGCGACTTCAGCACCCGCATCACGGCCTGGGCCTGATTGTGTATCGGGCCGATCCTGGCGAGGCCGGCGACCTCGTCGTTGACGTTCAGGAAGCGGGTGACGCGGCCGGTGGGCGGGGCGTCCATGACCACGTAGTCGTAGACGAAGCTCCCGTTCTTCTCCTTGCGCCGCACCGCCTCGCACGCCTTGCCGGTCAGCAGGACGTCCCTGAGACCCGGGGCGACGGTGGTGGCGAAGTCGATCGCGCCGAGTTTCTTCAGGGCTCTGCCCGCACCGCCCATCTTGTAGAACATCTGGAGGTAGTCCAGAAGGGCCAGTTCGGGGTCGATGGCGAGGGCGTACACCTCCCCGCCCCCTGGAGCGACGGCGATCTTCCGCTCCTCGTAGGGCAGCGCTTCTGTTTCGAAGAGCTGTGCGATGCCCTGCCTGCCCTCGACCTCGACGAGAAGCGTGCGCTTCCCCTCGGTTGCGAGGGCGAGCGCGAGCGCGGCGGCGACCGTGGTCTTTCCGGTCCCGCCCTTGCCGCTGACGACCTGGAGCCTGCTCACGTCTTCGAGCCTAACCAGTCGGCCGCCGGATCACGCCGGAGGCTGTGGACAACGTGTGCGCGAGCGTCCCGGCGGCAGCGGCTAGAGTCGCCCACATGACCAAGTGGGAATACGCGACTGTGCCACTGCTCGTCCACGCCACGAAGCAGATTCTGGACACCTGGGGCGAGGACGGCTGGGAGCTCGTCCAGGTCGTGCCCGGGCCGAACAACCCCGAGCAGCTGGTGGCCTACCTCAAGCGGGAGAAGGCGTGAGCGCGGTCGAGGAGACCCTCGCCGAGCTGGGGCTGACCCTGCCGGCGGTCGCCGCGCCGCTGGCCGCGTACCAGCCCGCCGTGCAGTCGGGCGTGTACGTCTTCACCTCCGGCCAGCTCCCCATGGTCGAGGGCAAGCTGCCGGTCACCGGCAAGGTCGGGGCCGAGGTCACGGCGGAGGAGGCCAAGGACCTGGCCCGGATCTGCGCGCTGAACGCCCTCGCCGCGGTCAAGTCGGTCGCGGGCGACCTGGACCGCATCGCGCGCGTGGTGAAGGTCGTGGGCTTCGTGGCGTCCGCCTCGGACTTCACGGGCCAGCCGGGCGTCGTGAACGGTGCCAGCGAGCTGCTCGGCCAGGTCCTCGGCGACAAGGGCGTCCACGCGCGCAGCGCGGTGGGCGTGGCGGTGCTGCCGCTGGACGCGCCGGTCGAGGTCGAGGTCCAGGTGGAGCTGACGAGCGCCTGACGCGGAGCGGAGCCCGCGGCGACGGGCGCGGTGCGGCTACCCCGGTTGCGGACGTTGCGAGGTGACCCGGTTACGGGTGCTGCGTGATGACCGGGGTACGGGTGCCGTACGGAAACCCGGGTTACGGGTGTTGCGCGGCAACCCCGGTTGCGGGTCTTGCGCGGCAACCCTGGTTGCCGTCGCCGCTCGGCGCCCCCGGCTTGGATGTTTCTCGGCGCCCCCGGCGACGGCTCGGCTTCGGCCGCCGTACGGCAGGGGCGCCGAACCGTTTCTCGGCGCGGGCCGCCCGTACGCCCGCGTGCGTGCCGCCCGCCGTACGCCCGTACTCGGACCGACTGCCGTACGCCCGCGTCGGGCCGACCGCCGTAGCCCCGGGTCGCTCCGGCTCCCGTACCCCCGCGTGCGTGCCGCCCGCCGTACGCGGGTGCAGGCCCCCCACCTGCGGACCGCCACCCCGCCGGAGGCCCCGGCACCCCTCGAACATCCGCGCGCACCGAGATAGCCTCCGCACATGGCGAACGGTCAGTGGTATCCCCCGGAGTGGCCCGACCGCATCCGTGCCCTCGCGGAAGGCACCCTCACCCCGGTGTCCCCGAAGCGGGCGGCGACGGTCATGCTGCTGCGGGACACCGACACCGGCCCCGCCGTCCACATGCTGCGCAGACGCGCCTCCATGGCCTTCGCCGGCGGGGCGTACGCGTACCCGGGGGGTGGCGTGGACCCCCGTGACGACGATCACCACGTCCGCTGGGCGGGTCCCGCACGCGCGTGGTGGGCCGAGCGGCTCGGCGTCGACGAGGCGGGCGCCCAGGCGATCGTCTGCGCGGCCGTACGGGAGACGTACGAGGAGGCGGGCGTCCTGCTCGCCGGACCCACCCCCGAGTCGGTCGTCGGCGACACCACGGGCGCCGACTGGGAGGCCGACCGGGCCGCCCTGGTCGCCCGCGACCTGTCCTTCGCCGAGTTCCTGGACCGCCGGGGCCTGGTCCTGCGCTCCGACCTGCTCGGCGCGTGGACGCGCTGGATCACCCCGGAGTTCGAGTCCCGCCGCTACGACACCTGGTTCTTCGTCGCGGCCCTCCCGGAGGGGCAGCGCACCCGCAACGCCTCCACCGAGGCCGACCGCACGGTGTGGATCGCACCCCGGGAGGCGGCCGAGTCCTACGACCGGGGCGAACTGCTGATGATGCCGCCCACCATCGCCACCCTGCGCCAGCTGACCCCCCACGCCACCGCGGCGGAGGCCCTCGCCGCCGCCCCCGCGCGGGACATGACGCCCGTCCTCGCCGAGGCCCGTCTGGAGGACGGCGAACTGGTGCTGTCCTGGCCGGGCCACGACGAGTTCACCAAGCACATCCCGACCGCGCCGACCGGGGGAGCCCCCGCATGACGGACGCCAGCACCCTTCCCGGCCGGCCCAGGGGCGGAGTCCTCTCGGGTCCCGCGACCGCGCGCGCCGTGAACGTCCTCGCGCCCAACGCCTCCGCGATGACCCTGGACGGCACGAACACCTGGATCCTGTCCGAGCCCGACTCCGAGCTGGCCGTGGTGGTCGACCCCGGCCCGCTCGACGAGGGGCACCTGCGGCAGGTCGTGGACACCGCCGAGCGGGCGGGCAAGCGGATCGCGCTCACCCTGCTGACGCACGGTCACCCCGACCACGCCGAAGGCGCCGCCCGCTTCGCCGAACTGACCCGTACCGCGGTACGCGCCCTGGACCCGGCGCTGCGGCTCGGCGAGGAGGGACTCGGGGCCGGGGACGTGGTCCGGGTGGGCGGTCTGGAGCTGGTCGTCGTACCGACGCCCGGGCACACCGCGGACTCCCTGTGCTTCCATCTCCCGGCCGATCGGGCGGTGCTGACCGGGGACACGGTCCTGGGGCGCGGTACGACGGTCGTGGCGCACCCCGACGGCCGTCTCGGCGACTACCTGGACTCGCTGCGGCGGCTGCGCTCGCTGACGGTCGACGACGGCGTCCACACGGTGCTGCCCGGTCACGGCCCGGTCCTCGACGACGCCCAGGGCGCCGTCGAGTTCTACCTCGCGCACCGCGCCCACCGGCTCGCCCAGGTGGAGACCGCGGTGGAGGACGGCTACCGCTCGCCCGACCAGGTCGTCGCGCACGTGTACGCCGACGTGGACCGCTCGCTGTGGCCGGCGGCCGAGCTGTCGGTCCGCGCCCAGCTGGAGTACCTGGGCGAGCACGGGCTGATCTAGCCGCACGCTGCCCGGACATGACGAGGGGCCCCACCGTCCGACGGTGGGGCCCCTCGTCATGTCCTGCTCCGGGTCAGCGCGAGCGCTTCGCCAGGCGTTCGACGTCCAGGAGGATCACCGCGCGGGCCTCCAGGCGCAGCCAGCCGCGCTGGGCGAAGTCGGCGAGGGCCTTGTTGACCGTCTCGCGGGACGCGCCGACCAGCTGGGCCAGCTCCTCCTGCGTGAGGTCGTGCACCACGTGGATGCCCTCCTCCGACTGCACGCCGAAGCGGCGGGAGAGGTCCAGCAGGGCGCGCGCGACCCGGCCGGGGACGTCCGAGAAGACCAGGTCGGACATGGCGTCGTTGGTGCGGCGCAGCCGGCGGGCCACGGCGCGCAGCAGCGCGGTGGCCACCTCGGGACGGGCGTTCAGCCAGGGCTGGAGGTCGCCGTGGCCGAGGCCGAGCAGCTTGACCTCGGTCAGCGCGGTCGCGGTCGCGGTGCGCGGGCCCGGGTCGAACAGGGACAGTTCACCGATCAGCTCGCCCGGACCCACCACGGCCAGCATGTTCTCGCGGCCGTCGGGGGACGTGCGGTGGAGCTTGACCTTGCCCTCGGTGACCACGTAGAGCCGGTCACCGGGATCGCCCTCGTGGAAGAGGGAGTCGCCGCGCGCGAGGGTCACCTCACTCATGGAGGCGCGGAGCTCCGCGGACTGCTCGTCATCGAGCGCCGCGAAGAGCGGGTTGCGCCGCAGAACGTCGTCCACGAGTTCTCTCCTTGTCGACCTGCTCAGGGGATCTTGCTACCCCTTGGTACCAGGGGACCGTGTTCCCCATCTTGCCGGACGGTCCAAACAGTGTGATCTGTCACAAGGATGCCGCACACATGTCCCGAGGTAAGCGGCAGGGGTCCAATTGGGGGCTGATCTTCAGGGCCCGGGGCGGATGTCAGTGCCGGGCTCTAGGCTGGCCGGGTGTCCAAAACGCCGGTGAGAGCACAGGCCAAGGGGGCTGGGCGGGTGGTTGTACGTCGTGATTCCGCTGTGGGCGAACAGAACCCCGGTGGCGGAAGGAACCCGGCAAAAGCGGCAGGAGGTGCGGGGGTCTCAGAGGCTTCGAGCGCGGAGAAGGCGGCCCCGGTGAGGAAGGGCGCGCCGAAGAAGGCCGCGCCCGCGGAGAAGGCCGCCTCGGCGAAGAAGAAGGCGGCGCCCGCCGCGAAGGCCGCGTCCGCCGGGAAAGCCGCGCCCGCCAAGCCGGCCCCGCCCGCGAAGAAGGCCGCGCCGAAGGCCGAGACCCGCACCGCCCTGGTCCGCCGCGCCCGCCGCATCAACCGCGAGCTCGCCGAGGTCTACCCCTACGCCCACCCCGAGCTGGACTTCGAGAACTCCTTCCAGCTCCTGGTCGCCACGGTCCTGTCCGCCCAGACCACCGACCTGCGCGTCAACCAGACCACCCCCGCGCTGTTCGCCAAGTACCCGACCCCGGAGGACCTGGCCGCGGCCGTCCCGGAGGAGGTCGAGGAGATCCTCCGGCCGTGCGGGTTCTTCCGGGCCAAGACCAGATCGGTCATGGGCCTGTCCAAGGCCCTCTCGGAGGAGTTCGGCGGCGAGGTGCCGGGCCGCCTGGAGGATCTCGTCAAGCTGCCCGGCGTCGGACGCAAGACCGCCTTCGTCGTCCTCGGCAACGCCTTCGGGCGGCCCGGGATCACCGTGGACACCCACTTCCAGCGGCTGGTCCGGCGCTGGAAGTGGACCGAGCAGACCGACCCCGACAAGATCGAGGCCGAGATCGCCGCGCTGTTCCCGAAGAGCGACTGGACCGACCTCTCGCACCACGTCGTCTGGCACGGCCGCCGGATCTGCCACGCCCGCAAGCCGGCCTGCGGCGCCTGCCCCGTCGCCCCGCTCTGCCCCGCGTACGGCGAGGGCGAGACGGACCCGGAGAAGGCGAAGAAGCTGCTCAAGTACGAGAAGGGCGGCTTCCCCGGCCAGCGTCTGAACCCGCCGCAGGCGTACCTGGACGCGGGCGGCAGGCCGGCGCCGCCGCTGGGGGCCGGATGACGGGCCGCACGCGGGCGGAACGATCTCGGCGCGGCCCGGCGTTGTACACGGCAGGACGACGGGGGTGGCGATGACACGGGCGAGCGATACGCAGGGCGGTCCGGTGGTGCTCAGCAAGGAAGGGCTGCCCGTCTGGCTGGACCCGGTGGTGGAGGCCGTCGAGACGGTCCAGCCGCGCCAGCTGAGCCGCTTCCTGCCGCCGAAGGACGGCGCGGGACGGCAGTCCGCGGTGCTCGTCCTCTTCGGGGACGGCGAGCGCGGGCCCGAGCTGCTGCTGATGGAGCGGGCCGGCTCGCTGCGTTCGCACGCGGGCCAGCCCGCCTTCCCCGGCGGCGCCCTCGACCCCGAGGACGGCGACCCCGAGGCCGACGGGCCGCTGCGGGCCGCGCTCCGCGAGGCCGAGGAGGAGACCGGGCTGGACCCGGCCGGGGTGCAGCTCTTCGGCGTCCTGCCCAGGCTGTACATCCCGGTCAGCCAGTTCGTGGTCACCCCGGTGCTCGGCTGGTGGCGCGAGCCCACCCCGGTCGGTGTCGTCGACCCGAACGAGACGGCCCGGGTCTTCACCGTCCCCGTGGCGGATCTCACGGACCCGCGCAACCGTGCCACCACCGTCCACCCGAGCGGCCACCGAGGTCCGGCATTCCTGGTCGAATCGGCTCTGGTCTGGGGTTTCACCGCGGGGATCATCGACAGATTGCTGCACTTCGCGGGCTGGGAGCTGCCCTGGGACCGGGAGAACCAGGTCCCGCTCGACTGGCGGTCATGACAGGGTGGTCGCCGTGTGTTGTGCAATCCGGGGTTGCCGTGAAGTGACGAGGCGAGGCTTGAAGCGGTGAACGTGCTGGACATCCTGCTGCTGCTCGCCGCGGTGTGGTTCGCGATCGTCGGCTACCGCCAGGGCTTCGTCGTCGGCATCCTGTCGGTGATCGGCTTCCTCGGTGGCGGTCTCGTCGCCGTCTACCTGCTCCCGGTGATCTGGGACGCCCTGACCGACAACTCCGAGGTGAGCACCACCGCGGCCGTCGTCGCCGTGGTCGTCGTGATCGTCTGCGCCTCGGTGGGCCAGGCCCTGACCACCCACCTCGGCAACAAGCTGCGCCGCTACATCACCTGGTCCCCGGCCCGCGCCCTGGACGCCACCGGCGGCGCCCTGGTCAACGTCGTCGCCATGCTGCTGGTCGCCTGGCTGATCGGCTCGGCCCTGGCCGGCACCACCCTGCCGACACTCGGCAAGGAGGTGCGCAACTCCAAGGTGCTGCTGGGTGTTTCCCGGGCCCTGCCCGATCAGGCCGACACCTGGTTCGCCGACTTCTCCTCGGTCCTCGCGCAGAACGGCTTCCCGCAGGTCTTCAGCCCGTTCTCCAACGAGCCCATCACCGAGGTCAGTCCGCCCGACCCGGCGCTCGCCGAGAGCGCCGTCGCCACCCGCGCCAAGCGCTCCATCGTCAAGGTCGTGGGCACCGCGGAGAGTTGCGGAAAGGTCCTGGAGGGCACCGGCTTCGTCTTCGCCGACCGCCGCGTGATGACCAACGCGCACGTCGTGGGCGGCGTCGACGAACCCACCGTCCAGATAGGCGGAGAGGGCCGCAAGTACGACGCGAAGGTCGTCCTGTACGACTGGAAGCGCGACATCGCCGTGCTCGACGTACCGGATCTGGACGCGCCCGCACTGCGGTTCACCTCCACCGACGCCCGCGGCGGCGACGACGCGATCATCGCCGGCTTCCCGGAGAACGGCGCGTACGACGTCCGCGCCGCCCGGGTCCGCGGCCGTATCCCGGCCAACGGTCCGGACATCTATCACCGCGGCACCGTGCACCGCGATGTGTACTCGCTGTACGCCACCGTCCGCCAGGGCAACTCCGGCGGCCCGCTGCTCACGCCCGAGGGCAAGGTGTACGGCGTGGTCTTCGCGAAGTCGCTCGACGACGCCGACACCGGGTACGCGCTGACGGCGGACGAGATCCAGGAGGACATCGCCGCCGGACGTACCGCCGACCAGCAGGTGGACAGCGACAGCTGCGCGCTCTGACCCCGGGAGGGATCAGCCCGGGAGGGGTCAGCCGCGCGGGTGGCGAAGTCGTACCGAGACCCAGCGGGCCCGGCGGCGAAGGATGTGTGGAATACCCACTCGAAGATCGGTGTCCGCCATCTCCGGGGCGCTGCCGCCCTCGTGGGAGCTCAGGGCGCTGCCCGAGCGGCGGTTGCGTGCTACGTCGTTGTAGTCGTGCGTCCAGCCCATACCCCGACGTCTGCCCCCGCCCCAAGGTCGATAACCGCCCCCAGGGCCCCCAATTGGCCTATGCGCCGGGCAATTGGCCGTTCGTAGTACAGGCGTTCAGTGCCGGGTACCGGGAGCGTCGGAACCGTCACCGATCGGGTTCGGGATCCTTCAGCCAATTGACCAGTTCTGTGGAGAAAGCGACCGGATCCTCTTCGTGCGGGAAGTGTCCGAGTCCGTCGAACAGGCGCCAGCGGTACGGGGCTTCGACGTACTCGCCCGAGCCGGCCGCGCTGCGGGTGCGCATCACCGGGTCGAGCGAGCCGTGCAGATGCAGCGTCGGCACCCGGACCGGGCGCTTCATCCGGCGGTTGAACTGGATGCCGTCGGGGCGGGCCAGCGAGCGGACCATCCAGCGGTACGGCTCGATCGCGCAGTGCGCCGTGGAGGGGATGCACATCGCCCGGCGGTAGGTGTCCACCACGTCGTCCTCGGGCAGCCGGGGCCCGGACCAGTCGCGTACCAGCCGGCCCACCAGCGCCCCGTCGTCTGCGGTCAGCTGCCGCTCCGGGACCCAGGGCCGCTGGAAGCCCCAGACGTAGGACCCGGCGGAGGTCTGCCGGACGTCGTAGAGCATCGCCGAGCGCCAGCGCCGCGGATGCGGCATCGACGCCACCGCGAGCCGCCGCACCAGCTTCGGGCGCATCACGGCGGCCGTCCACGCCAGGTAGCCGCCGAGGTCGTGGCCGACCAGGGCGGCGTCCGGCTCGCCGAGGGAGCGGATCACGCCGGTGATGTCGAGGGCCAGGTTGGCGGGGTCGTAGCCGCGCGGGGTGCGGTCGCTGCCGCCGACGCCGCGCAGGTCCATGGCGACCGCCCGGAACCCGGCGTCGGCGAGCGCGGGCAGCTGGTGCCGCCAGGTCCACCAGAACTGCGGGAAGCCGTGCAGAAGCAGGACCAGTGGCCCGTCGCCCATCTCGGCGATGTGGAAGCGCGCACCATTGGCAGCGACGTCCCTGTGGGTCCAGGGACCATCGATGCGCACGACCGAGGCGGGTTGCGCCGAAGGAGTGGGGGCCGGGTCCGTCATGACGTCGAGCGTGCCACAGCTTCGAGGGCCGCGGGCGACCGGTCCTCCAGGGCGGGCACCGGGCGGGGGTGCGGTTTGGCGTTCTGCAGGACGCCGGCCGTCTCCTTCACCGAGGCGGCGACCTTCTGCGGGCCCTTGCCCTTCTTGGCCTTCTTCGCGAAGACGACGCCGACGAGGGCGAGGACGACGGCGATGAGCACGTTGGCCGCGAAGGAGAGCAGGAAGCACAGGGCGAGGTTCCAGTCGCTCCAGGTGTGGATGCCGTACGCCAGGGCGAAGTTCAGCATCGGCAGCGAGAACACCAGCACCGCGCCGGCCACCATGAACGCGCCGCCGCTGGTCGCGCCGCGCTTCACGTCCTGCTTCAGCTGCGCCTTGGCGAGGGCGATCTCGTCGTGCACCAGTGCGGACATCTCGGTCGTCGCCGAGGCGAACAGCTGGCCGATGCTGCGTTCGGCGCCGACCGGGCTGCCGTCGGGTGCGCTCATCGCGTTCTCCCTCTTCTGACCATGTGGGTGAGGTCTCGTCTTTTGTACCGTCCCGTCAGATCATGCCCGACGGCGGTTCTCCTCGCCTGCCCCGCCCGTCACTTCGGCAAGCCGTGCGCGTTCCGCGGCCCGCACTTCGGCGATCCGCCGGTGCTCGGCGGCCTTGGCGTCGTGGATGGCCGCCATCCTCAGGTGGTACTCCGGGTCGTCCTCCTCGTAGATGTCCGGGATGCCGTCCTGGTCGTCGTCGCGCTCCTCGGCCTCCGTCATCCGGCGGTACCGGCTGTTGCGCAGCTTCAGCAGGACCGTCGCCAGGACCGCCGCGATCAGGGAGCCCATCAGCACGGCGGCCTTGATCTCGTCCGTCATGGCCGCGTCGCCCTCGAAGGCGAGTTCGCCGATGAGCAGCGACACGGTGAAGCCGATACCGGCCAGGGTGGCCACCGCGAACACGTCCGGCCAGGCGAGGTCGTCGCTGAGCGAGGCCCGGGTGAAGCGGGCGGTCAGCCAGGTGCCGCCGAAGATGCCGACCGTCTTGCCGACGACCAGTCCGAGGACGACGCCCAGCGTCTCCGGCTGCGTGAACACCTCGCCGAGCGCGCCGCCGCCGACGGTGACGCCCGCGCTGAACAGCGCGAACAGCGGTACGGCCAGACCCGCCGAGAGAGGCCGGACCAGGTGCTCGACGCGCTCGCCCGGGGAGTGCTCCTCGCCCTCGCGGCGCGTGCAGCGCAGCATCAGGCCCATGGCGACACCGGCGATGGTGGCGTGGACGCCGCTGTTGTACATCAGCGCCCAGATCACCAGGGCGAGCGGCACGTAGACGTACCAGCCGCGTACGCCCGTGCGCAGCAGCAGCCAGAAGACGGCGAGGCCGAGGAAGGCGCCGCCGAGCGCGGCGAGGTCGATGGTGTCGGTGAAGAAGACCGCGATGATCAGGATCGCGAAGAGGTCGTCCACGACGGCGAGGGTGAGCAGGAAGGCCCGCAGCGCGCTCGGCAGGGAGGTGCCGATGACGGCGAGCACGGCGAGCGCGAAGGCGATGTCCGTGGCGGTGGGCACCGCCCAGCCGTCCAGGGAACCCCCTCCGAGGGCGTTGGTGAGGGCGTAGACGAGCGCCGGTACGGCCATTCCGCACAGGGCGGCCACCACCGGCAGGGCGGCGGCCTTCGGGTCGCGCAGGTCACCGGCGACGAGTTCGCGCTTGAGCTCGATCCCGGCGACGAAGAAGAAGATCGCGAGGAGGCCGTCGGCCGCCCAGTGCTCCACGGACAGGTCCAGGCCCAGGGCCTCGGGTCCGATGTGGAAGTGCCCGACGGTCTCGTAGCTGTCGCTCAGCGCGGGGATGTTCGCCCAGATCAGGGCGGCCACGGCGGCGACGAGCAGCAGGACCCCGCCGACGGTCTCGGTGCGCAGCGCGTCCGCGACGAAGGTGCGCTCCGGCAGGGAGAGCCGGCCGAGGACCTTGCGGGGGGTGCGGGGCGCGGACACGGGAACCTCCGAGAAGTGGGCAGCACAAACTCTTGCCGACCAGACTTCCCGGCGCACCTTCAGTACCTGTTGCGGTGTTCACCCTATCCAAGGGCGCCGGGTGAGGACACCGGGCCCCGGGCGCGGGCGCGGGCCCGGACGTGGGTGACGCCCGGCGCGGGGTGCGCCGGGCGTCGGTGGTGCGGGTGCTGTTTCGGTGTGGGTCAGTCCTCGCTGGACGAGGCCGGGAGCTTGGCCTGGATGAAGTCCATGACGGTGGAGTCGGTCAGCGTGGTCACGTCGCCGAGCTGCCGGTTCTCCGCCACGTCGCGCAGCAGGCGGCGCATGATCTTCCCGGAGCGGGTCTTGGGCAGTTCCGCCACCGGCAGGATCCGCTTGGGCTTGGCGATCGGTCCCAGTGTCGCGCCGACGTGGTTGCGCAGGTCGCCCACCAGGTTGTCGGTCTCCGCCGCCGAGCCGCGCAGGATCACGAAGGCGACGATCGCCTGTCCGGTCGTCTCGTCGGCCGCGCCGACCACGGCCGCCTCCGCCACCGACGGGTGCGACACGAGGGCCGATTCGACCTCGGTGGTGGAGATGTTGTGCCCGGACACCAGCATCACGTCGTCCACCCGGCCCAGCAGCCAGATGTCGCCGTCGTCGTCCTTCTTCGCGCCGTCGCCGGCGAAGTACCTGCCCTCGAAGCGTGACCAGTAGGTGTCGATGAACCGCTGGTCGTCGCCCCAGATGGTGCGCAGCATCGACGGCCACGGCTCGGTCAGCACCAGGTAACCGCCGCCGCCGTTCGGAACCTCGTTGGCCTCGTCGTCGACGACGGTCGCCGAAATGCCGGGCAGCGGGGTCTGCGCCGAGCCGGGCTTGGTCTCGGTGACGCCGGGCAGCGGCGAGATCATCATCGCGCCGGTCTCGGTCTGCCACCAGGTGTCCACGACCGGGGTGCGGTCGCCGCCGATGTGCTTGCGGTACCAGACCCACGCCTCGGGGTTGATCGGCTCACCGACCGAGCCGAGCACCCGCAGGCTGGAGAGGTCGAACTTCGCGGGGATGTCGTCGCCCCACTTCATGAACGTACGGATCGCCGTCGGCGCCGTGTACAGGATCGTCACCCCGTACTTCTGCACGACCTCCCAGAAGCGGCCCTGGTGCGGGGTGTCCGGCGTGCCCTCGTACATCACCTGGGTGGCGCCGTTGGCGAGCGGGCCGTAGACGATGTAGGAGTGCCCGGTGACCCAGCCGACGTCGGCGGTGCACCAGTAGACGTCGGTCTCGGGCTTGAGGTCGAAGACCGCGTGGTGGGTGTACGCCGCCTGGGTGAGGTAGCCGCCGGAGGTGTGCAGGATGCCCTTGGGCTTCCCCGTGGTGCCCGAGGTGTAGAGGATGAACAGCGGGTGCTCGGCCCCGAACGCCTCCGGGGTGTGCTCGGCGCTCTGCCGCTCGGTGATCTCGTGCCACCACACGTCGCGGTCGGTGTCCCAGGCGACCTCCTGGCCGGTGCGCCGGACCACGAGTACGTGGTCGACGGTGCCGGCCTTGGCGACCGCCTCGTCGACGGCCGGCTTCAGCGCGGAGGGCTTGCCGCGCCGGTAGCCGCCGTCGGAGGTGATCACGACCTTGGCGTCGGCGTCCTGGATGCGGGTGGCGAGGGCGTCGGCGGAGAAGCCGCCGAAAACCACCGAGTGGGCGGCGCCGATCCGGGCGCAGGCCAGCATCGCCACGGCCGTCTCGGGGATCATCGGCATGTAGACGGCGACCCGGTCGCCCTTCTGCACACCCAGCTCCAGCAGCGCGTTGGCGGCCCTGGAGACCTCGTCCTTGAGCTCGGCGTAGGTGATCGCGCGGCTGTCGCCGGGCTCGCCCTCGAAGTGGATGGCGACGCGGTCCCCGTGCCCGGCCTCCACGTGCCGGTCCACGCAGTTGTACGCGACGTTGAGCTCGCCGTCCTCGAACCACTTCGCGAACGGCGGGTTCGACCAGTCCAGCGTCTGTGTCGGCTCCTTGGCCCAGCTCAGCCGGCGGGCCTGCTCGGCCCAGAAGCCGAGCCGGTCAGCCTTGGCCTGTTCGTACGCCTCCGCCGTGACGTTGGCGTTCGCGGCCAGGTCAGCGGGCGGCGCGAAGCGTCGCTCCTCCTTCAAGAGGTTGGCCAGGCTTTCGTTGCTCACGACATCTCCCTTTCCCAGGGTGTCCGTTGTGTCCCAGGCCACAGCTCATCAGACCCGGGGGCCCGATGACAAGGGCCGACGGGAAATTGGTTTAGACCTGTGGGCGCCCTGTTGGCGGCCGTTCTCCGGCAGTCGGCTCATCCGTACCCACGGACGCTGACCAGGCGGAGTTCATGGTCTGTAACGCCTTTCACACCCCGAGTGGCGGCGGGCCCGCGACGCGCCGGAGGCGGCCCCGCCGTCCCGGGGCCGCCCACCGCCGTCTCCGCCGGCCTCAGACCACCAGGTCCGCCGCCCGTACGTGATCGAACACCTGGCCCTGATCGGCGCCGGTGAGCAGATACGCCTGCGCCTCACCGACATGGAAGTACATCCCGTGCAGCTCCAGCTCGCCCGCACCGAGCGCGCGGACTACCGAGTCGTGGGCCCGCAGGTGCTCCAGCTGCTGGACCACGTTGGTCAGGCAGAGCTGCTCGACCGCGTCGGCCGGTGCGCGCCCGGTGAGGCTCGGCCGGGCCCGGCCGTCTTCGGCCATCCGCTCCAGGCTGGGCAGCCCGTGCCGCAGCCACCGCTTGAGCGGGGTCGGCGCACCGCTCGGGTCGGAGGTGAGCAGGGCCTGCATGGCCCCGCACCCCGAGTGCCCGCACACGGTGATGGACCGCACCTTCAGCACGTCCACCGCGTACTCGATCGCGGCCGCCACCGAGTCGTCCCCGCTCTCCGCGCCGGGCAGGGGCACGAGGTTGCCCACATTGCGCACCACGAACAGGTCGCCGGGACCGCTGGAGGTGATCATCGAGGTGACCAGCCGGGAGTCGGCGCAGGTGAGGAAGAGCTGGGAGGGCTGCTGCCCCTCCCGCGCCAGCCGGGCCAGCTCACCGCGGACCAGGGGCGCGGTGTGTCGCTGGAACGCGCTGATGCCACGGGCCAGTTCATGTCTTCTCGGGCCGTGGGCGGATCCGGCCGGGTCCGCCTCGTCGCCGTCGGTCCGTGCCTCGGACTCGGGTGCGAAGAGGGGGCCCTCGCACTGGTGGTTGCGCCAGGGCGTCCAGGGGCGGCAGCGGCAGCCGGTCGTGGCCGACTCCCCGGGCTCGGCGTGCCCGGTGGCGAGGGCCTCCGGTCCGGCGATCCGCACACCTGCCCGCCGGCCGGTCAGCTCGACCGAACCACCGTGCGCGGTATGGGAGTTCTGCCAGTCCTGGAGCGACTCGTAGGCCGCGTGGTCCATGAACGAGCCGTCCAACTCGACCACGACGGGCGCGCCTTGGGGGACGAGGTGCAGGGCGCGGCTGAGCCGTGGCACGGCGAGGAACGTCAACTGGCCGCGGACGTGTACGTGATGGACTCCTTCCTGCTCGTCGTGGGTGATACGGGTGCGGGCGAGGCGGTGCAGGGAGACGCCGACCGCCACGGCGATCCCGAGGAGCACGCCCTCCAGGACGCCGAGGAAGACGACGCCCGTGGTGGTGACGGCGTAGACCGCGACCTCCCGGTGGCGGGTGACCGTGCGGATGTGGTGCAGGGACACCATCTGGATGCCGACGGCCATCACCAGGGCGGCGAGGGAGGCGAGCGGGATCAGCTCCAGCAGCGGTACCAGCAACAGCGCGGCGATCACTACGAGAACGCCGTGCAGCATCGTGGAGTTCCGGCTCACGGCACCCGCGTGCACATTCGCCGAGGTCCGTACCGCGACCCCGGCCACGGGCAGCCCGCCGAGGCCGCCGGAGACGATGTTGGCGGCGCCCTGGCCCAGCAGTTCGCGGTCCAGGCCGGAGCGGCTGACGCGGACGGGCAGCCCGGGCCGGCCGGCGACGAGCTTGTCGGCCGCGACCGCGCCGAGCAGTGACTGCACACTGCACACCAGCGTGGTGGTCAGTACGGCGGCCAGGATGCCGAGCACCGGCCCCTCGGGCAGGCCGGCCAGGGCGTGGCTGGACCAGGACGGCAGGTCGACCTTGGGCAGCCGGAGCCCGGCGAGCGAGGCGGCCAGGGTCGCGCCGGTGACGGCGACCAGGGCGGCCGGGATTCTGCGCAGCAGGCGGCCGGGGCGGCCGGGGATGCGCGGCCAGAGCAGCAGCAGGGCGAGGGTGAGGGCGCTCACCGTGAGCGAGGCGGGCCGCACCTCGGCCAACTGGGCGGGCAGGGCGCGCAGGTTGTCGGGGACGGAGCTCTGCGGGGTGCCGCCGAGGACGATGTGCAGCTGGGCCACGGCGATGGTGACGCCGATGCCGGCGAGCATGCCGTGCACGATGGCGGGGCTGACGGCGAGCGCGGTGCGGGCCACCCGCAGACAGCCCAGGGCGATCTGGGTGACCCCGGCGAGCACGGTGATGGCGCAGGTCGTCCGCCATCCGTAGCGCTGGATCAGTTCGGCGGTGACGACGGTGAGGCCGGCGGCGGGACCGCTCACCTGGAGCGGGGAGCCGCCGAGCCGGCCGACGACGAGTCCGCCGACGGCGGCGGCGACCAGTCCGGCCTGGAGGGGCGCGCCGGTGGCGAGCGCGATGCCCAGGGACAGGGGCAGGGCGATCAGGAAGACCGCGATCGACGCCGAGACGTCGGCGCCCGCGATGCGGAAGCGGCGGGGGCGTGGGGGTGGCGGGCTGTGGGACTGGTGGCCCGGATCGGTGTGGGTGGGGTCGGTGGTGCGGGTGGGGACGCAGGCTGACATGGTTCCCGTCTCCTCCGGGGCGGCGCGGTCGCGGATCTGGTGTCCCTCGTCGGGATGGCGGGGGTCGGGTCGGCGGCCGTGGGTCACGGCGTGCAGCGGCGGGATAATTCAACGCTCAGTAAACGGATCGTAATTCAGAGTAAAGGTCGAGCATAGACATTACGGGCAAATGGGCTTATAGCTCACCCAGAAGAGTGAAGCGGCCTTTTCTTCGGCTTGTCGTACTAATTCCTTCTCGGTCCCGTGCGACCTTGGCGGCGCTGTCGGCGCTTTCCCGACAGATCACCTCAAAACGCCCCAGCCAGCGTGGCCTGAGAGAAGGAAGTAGGTGGGCGGAATATGACCGCCAGCCAGAGGATCGCCGCGGGCGCCGTGGTAGCCGCGGTCTGTGCCGCGTCACTCGCCGGTTGCGGAATCGGCGGCGACGCCGAGAAGGGGACCGCCGGCCCCGAGAAGGCGAAGCCTGTGCAGGCGCCGCCCAAGAGCGCGGTCCGGCTGATCGGCGACGGCTCGACCGCGTACACCGGCGCCCAGCCGCACCTGCCCAAGCCCGAGCGGCTGAAGCCCGGTCAGAAGCCGCCGCAGTTCGTGGTGTTCTCCTGGGACGGCGCCGGCGAGGACGGGCAGAAGCTGTTCTCCCACTTCCGCAAGGTCGCCAAGGCGAACAACGCGACGATGACGTACTTCCTGAGCGGCGTGTACATGCTTCCCGAGCACAAGCGGGACCTGTACCGGCCGCCGCAGCACTCGCCGGGCCGCTCCGACATCGGCTTCAACGACGACCAGGGCATCGCCGACACCGTGGAACAGCTGCGCGGCGCCTGGCTGGAGGGCAACGAGGTCGGCACCCACTTCAACGGCCACTTCTGCGGAAAGGGCGGCGGGGTCGGCGAGTGGTCGGTCGAGGAGTGGAAGGACGAGATCGCCCAGGCGAAGCAGTTCGTGAAGTCCTGGAAGACCAACACCGGCCTGAAGGACGCCTCCCCGCTGCCCTTCGACTACGAGAAGGAACTCATCGGCGCCCGCACGCCGTGCCTGGAGGGCCGCGACAACTTCATGGCGGCCGCCCGCGAGCTGGGCTTCCGCTACGACACCAGTGGGGTCAACAACCAGGTCTGGCCGAAGAAGAAGGCCGGCCTGTGGGACCTGTCGATGCAGCTCGTGCCGTTCCCCGGCCGAACCTTCGAACAGCTGACCATGGACTACAACTTCATGGTCAACCAGTCCGGCACCACCAGCCAGGGTGACCCGGACAAGTTCAGGTTCTGGGGCGACCAGATGCGCGACGGCCTGCTCGCGGGCTTCCAGCGCGCCTACGACGGCAACCGCGCGCCCCTGATCATCGGCAACCACTTCGAGTCCTGGAACGGCGGCACCTACATGAGGGCCATCGAGGAGGTCATCGAGGGCGTGTGCACCAAGCCCGAGGTGCGGTGCGTCTCCTTCCGCCAACTGGCCGACTGGCTGGACGCCCAGGACCCCAAGGCGCTGGACCGGCTCACCACGCTGACCGTGGGCCAGGCCCCCAAGCAGGGCTGGGCGTCCTTCCTGGCGGACCGTCCCGCCCCGGCGCCCAAGGGTGTCCCCGGGGCGCCGGCGGCCGGGCGCTAGCACCCGCTCACACGGGGGCTGCGACGCTCTCACCGAGCACGAAGGCGGGGTCGACCTGCGCGGCCAGGTCGGCCCCCGTCCGCTCGTTCCCCCACGACTGCGCGTTCTTCAGATGGAAGTGCACCATCTGCTGGGTGTAACGCGCCCAGTCACGGCCCCCGTACGCCGCGTCGGCGGCCTCCCGCAGCCGGCGCAGGGCACGGTGGTTGGCCTCCTCCAGGAGTTCGAACCGGGGCGGGCGGCCCTTCTCCATGGAGCGCACCCAGTCCGAGTGCCCGACCGTGACGAGCAGGTCGTCCCCGGTCTCCGCGCGCAGGAAGTCCAGGTCCTCCGGGCCGTGCACCTTGTTGCCGACGACCTTCAGCGCGACGCCGAAGTCCCGGGCGTACTCCTTGTACTGGCGGTAGACCGAGACGCCCTTGCGGGTCGGCTCGGCGACGAGGAACGTGAGGTCGAAGCGGGTGAACATGCCGGAGGCGAAGGAGTCCGAGCCCGCGGTCATGTCCACCACGACGTACTCGTCGCGCCCGTCCACCAGGTGGTTCAGGCACAGCTCCACCGCTCCCGTCTTGGAGTGGTAGCAGGCGACCCCCAGGTCGGCGTCGGTGAAGGGGCCGGTGACCATCAAACGGACGGTGCCGCCGTCGAGTTCCACCGGCCGGGCGCAGGCTTCGAAGACCGGGTTGTCCTCGCGCACCCGCAGCAGCCGGGAGCCCTCACCGGGCGGGGTCGTCTTGATCATCGTCTCGGCGGAGGAGATCCGCGGGTTCGCGCCGCGCAGGTAGTCCTTGATCAGCGGCAGCCGGTCGCCCATCGCGGGCAGTGCGGCCGCGGCCGACTCGTCCAGTCCGAGCGCGGCACCCAGGTGCTGGTTGATGTCGGCGTCGATCGCCACCACCGGCGCCCCGGAGGCCGCGAGATGCCGGACGAACAGGGAGGACAGGGTCGTCTTGCCGCTGCCGCCCTTCCCAACGAAAGCAATTTTCATGTTCACCAAGCGTAGTCAGCCGACTGCGCGCTGTCCTGGTCCGGCGTGAAGAACGCCACTCGATCGTGGGGTGCGGCCCCGAGGTGCGTAGTGTCGTACTCATGAGTACGACAGGCGCGACCGCCGATCCGCTCGCGGCCCTGGGCGCGCTGCCCGGAGTGGCCGATTCCGTGGAGTCCGTGCGCAAGGCCGTGGACCGGGTCTACGGACACCGGATCATGCGCCGCCGCAGCAACGCGATCACCTCCGAGGCGGCGCTGCGCGGCGCCCGCGGCTCGGCGGCGCTGTCCGGCGCCGACTGGGCGCTGGAAGAGGTGCGCCGCCGCACCGACTTCAGCGGCGACGACGAGGCGCGGACCGTGGGCGCCGCGCTGCGGCTGACCGCCGAGGCGGGGCAGCTGCTCTCCATCTGGCGCCAGTCCCCGCTGCGGGTGCTGGCCCGGCTGCACCTGGTGGCGGCGGCGACCCACGGCCCGGAGGTCGGGCGTCCGCGCCAGGCGGGCGAGCCGGTCGACGAACCGCTCGTCGAGCTGCCCCTGCCCGGCGCCGCCGAGGTCAACGGCCGGCTGGAGGGACTGTCGGAGCTGATCATCACGGGCGGCTCGGCCCCGGCGCTGGTGACCGCGGCCGTGGTCCACGGCGAACTGCTGGCACTGCGCCCCTTCACCTCCCGCAACGGCCTGGTCGCGCGCGCGGCCGAGCGGATCGTGCTGATTGGCAGCGGCCTCGACCCGAAGTCGGTGTGCCCCTCCGAGGTCGGCTACGCCGAACTGGGCCGCGCGGCCTACCTGGCGGCGCTCGACGGATACGTCTCCGGCACCCCCGAGGGCATGGCGGCCTGGATCGCCCACTGCGGCAGGGCGGTCGAGATGGGCGCGCGCGAGTCGACGGCGGTCTGCGAGGCGCTCCAGCGCGGGGCGGCGTAGCCGGCGACGGGCCTGCGGCCTGCGGAGGCGATGGGCCTGCGGCCTGCGGAAAGGTCCCGGACAAAGGGTTGCGGCGGTACGGAGATCCGTACCGCCGCTGGCATGTTCACCCGGTTACCAAGCGTCCTCGAAGTGTTGCCCATCAGGTCGGGGACTTTGCCCGTCACCTGGTGCGGCTGGCCCGTAATCGACGGGTCGACGTCGCGTGGGTGCCCGGTGTTCATGCTCGGTCCGTGGGGCCAGTTGCGTTTTGAAGGTGATCCTCTCGGATGTCCTTGGTCTCGCGGGCCGTTGACTCCTTTCTACTCCAGCTCCGGAGCAAGCGGAAGCCCTGGCCGCGGTTCTTTACTTTTGCTGCCAAAGAGGAGTCAATCGGTCACTGATCTGCCGAACCACCCCAAAGGTCAGTATCGGCGCAGGTCAGACGGTCGCGGTGCGACGCCGGCTGGCGTACCAGACCAGCCCCGCGGTGGCCGCCGCCCCTATGGCCGCCGCCGCGACGAGCGCCGGACGGGTGGGGACGGAGAGCGCGGGCAGTCGCTGCTTGAGCCGCACCGGACGGTGGAAGTCGAGAATCGGCCACCCGCGCGCGAGTGCCTCGCGGCGCAGCGCGCGGTCCGGGTTCACGGCGTGCGGATGGCCCACGGACTCGAGCATCGGCACGTCGGTCGCCGAGTCGCTGTAGGCGTAGCAGCGGGCGAGGTCGTACCCCTCGGACTCGGCGAGTTCCCTGATGGCCTCGGCCTTGGTCGGGCCGTAGGCGTAGTACTCCACCTCGCCGGTGAAGCAGCCGTCGTCGCCCACGACCATGCGGGTGGCCACCACGCGGTCGGCGCCGAGCATCTCGCCGATCGGCTCGACCACCTCGGCGCCCGACGTGGACACGATCACCACATCGCGGCCGGCGACGTGGTGGTCCTCGATGAGGGAGGCGGCCTCGTCGTAGATGATCGGGTCGATCAGGTCGTGCAGGGTCTCGGCGACGATCTCCTTGACCTGCTGGACGTTCCAGCCGCGGACGAGCGCGGAGAGGTACTCGCGCGTGCGCTCCATCTGGTCATGGTCCATACCGCCCACACGGAAGACGAACTGGGCGTACGCGGTCCGCAAGGCGGCCCTGCGGTTGATCAGGCCGCCTTGGTAGAAGGACTTGCTGAACGTGAGCGTGCTCGACTTCGCAATGACCGTCTTGTCCAGGTCAAAGAAGGCCGCTGTGCGGGGCAAGGAGTGGTTTTCCACGACCCAGAGCATAGGCGCAGCCCATTCGGCGTAAGGTGGGGCGTGTGGGTTTGCCTGAGAAGGCTCTCGGGTACACCATGGAAGTCACGGATCGTTCGCGACCGTGCTAACCCGGTCCGGCTCCTCCCCCCCCGAGTCGGCCGTGGGGACGACCCCCGCTCTCCCCCCCGGCGGGGGTCGTCGCATGTCCGGATGCATTTTCTCCCTTATTCAACGGCTTTGACGCCGTTCCGAGGCGGCTTCGGCCGCCTCTTCGTCATGCCCCCGAATCCTCACTGTACGTAGTCGTCGCGCTGCTCTGCGGAAGTCGTACGGGGTTGGTACAACGCTCACCGGTATGGGTGACGGCGATATTCACAGGCACTGCGTTGTCCACAGTTATCGACCAAGATCCACACGTTTTCCGACATCGCTGCACCGTGATTCCTACGCGTCCCGCCGGTGCCGGCTTCATGGCCGGCTCCGGTTAGTCGGGCGTCTTCGGCCGGTTCGTATCGGCCGCTCATATGGAGACCCGGATGCCGGTTCTTCACACCTTTGGGAATCGCGGGGCCGCAGGAGCTGCGCGAAAGACACCGCATGGGGGAGACCGTGGCCGCAGCCGTCACACAGGAACCACCGCCCGCCGCATCGGGCCGGCCGGGCGCACCGCTGATCGTCACCGAGGACGCCGCTCTGCTGGACGACCTGCTGCGCCTGTGTGCGGCGGCGGGCGCCACACCGGAGGTCCATCACGGGGTCCCGCGGCCGCGCGGCAGCTGGGAGGCCGCGCCACTGGTCCTGGTGGGCGACGACGCCGCCCGCCGGGTGCGCGGGGCCGCCCGCAGACGAGGGGTGGTGCTGGTCGGGCGGGACCAGGACGACTCGGGGGTGTGGCGCCGGGCCGTGGAGATCGGCGCCGACCACGTCCTGATGCTCCCCGACGGCGAACAGTGGCTGGTCGACCGGATCGCCGACGTCGCCGAGGGCGTGGGCCGCCCTGCCCTCACCGTCGGCGTCATCGGCGGGCGCGGCGGCGCGGGGGCCTCCACGCTCGCCTGCGCCCTCGCCGTCACCGCGGCGAGGGAGGGGCTGCGCACGCTGCTGGTGGACGCCGATCCGCTGGGCGGCGGACTCGACGTACTCCTCGGCGGCGAGACCGCCGACGGGCTGCGCTGGCCGGCGTTCGCCGCCTCGCGCGGCCGGGTCGGCGGCGGCGCCCTGGAGGAGTCGCTGCCCCGGCTGCACTCGCTGCGGGTGCTCAGCTGGGACCGCGGGGACTGCGTCGCCGTGCCGCCGCAGGCCGTGCGGGCGGTGCTGGCCGCCGCCCGGCGCCGGGGCGGCACGGTCGTCGTGGACCTGCCGCGCCGGATCGACGACGGGGTCGCCGAGGTGCTCGCCCAGCTCGATCTCGGTCTGCTGGTCGTCCCCGCCGAACTGCGCGCCGTCGCGGCCGCCGGGCGGGTGGCCTCCGCGATGGGCATGGTCCTCGGGGACCTGCGGGCGGCGGTGCGCGGACCGTACCCGCCAGGGCTCGACGACCGCGAGGTCGCCCGGCTCCTCGGACTGCCGCTGGCCGGGGAGGTACCGGTCGAGTCGGGGCTGCGCCGCCCGCACGGCGGCAAGGCGCCCCCCGCGGCGACGGGACGCGGTCCGCTGGCGCGGTTCTGCCGCGAGTTCTGGGAGCGGGCACTGATCGAGTCGGGGGCGGCATGAGCGGCTTCGCGGGGCGCGGCTCGCTCGGGTCGGTTGGGTCCCTTGAGGCGGTTGGGGCCGTCGGGATTCGTGGGGCCTTCGGTGGCGTCGAGGGGGTGGGCGGTCCGGTGGACGGACCCGATCTGACGCCGGCGCTGCTCGACGGGGTGCGGCGGAGGCTGGCGGAGAGCGGTGCCGAACCGACACCCGCGCGTGTGGCGCAGGCGCTGCGTCAGCAGGGGCGCGTGCTCGGGGACGCCGAAGTCCTCGGCGCCGCCGAGCGGTTGCGGTCCGAGCTGGTCGGCAGCGGACCGCTGGAACCCCTCCTGGCAGACCCGTCGGTGACCGACGTGCTGGTCTCCGCGCCCGACCGGGTCTGGGTGGACCGCGGCGGCGGTCTCGAACTGACCGGCGTCCGCTTCCCCGACGCGTCCGCCGTACGGCGGCTCGCGCAGCGGCTCGCGGCGGTCGCCGGGCGGCGCCTGGACGACGCGCGGCCCTGGGCCGACGCCCGGCTGCCGGACGGGACCCGGCTGCACGCCGTGCTGCCGCCGGTGGCCGTCGGCTGCACCTGCCTGTCCCTGCGCGTGGTGCGTCCACGGGCGTTCACGCTCGACGAACTCACGGCCGCCGGCACGGTGCCGCCCGGCGGGGACCGGGTACTGCGGGCCCTGGTCGAGGCGCGGCTGTCCTTCCTCATCAGCGGCGGTACCGGCAGCGGCAAGACCACGCTGCTGAGCGCGCTCCTCGGGCTGGTCGGGCCCGGCGAACGGATCGTGCTCGCCGAGGACTCCGCGGAGCTGCGGCCCGACCATCCGCACGTCGTGCGCCTGGAGAGCAGACCCGCCAACCAGGAGGGCGCCGGCCTGGTCACGCTCCAGGACCTGGTCCGCCAGGCCCTGCGGATGCGACCGGACCGGCTGGTCGTGGGCGAGGTCCGCGGACCGGAGGTGGTCCATCTGCTGGCCGCCCTGAACACGGGTCACGAAGGCGGCTGCGGGACGGTTCACGCCAACGCCGCGGCGGACGTCCCGGCGCGGCTGGAGGCGCTCGGTACGGCCGCGGGGCTCGACCGGGCGGCACTGCACAGCCAGTTGGCCGCCGCGTTGTCGGTGGTGCTGCATCTCGCCCGGGGGCGGGACGGCAGGCGGCGGATCGCCGAGGTGCAGGTACTGGAGCGGGACCCGTCCGGGCTGGTGCGGACGGTGCCGGCGCTGCGGTGGGGGACGAGGGCGTTCGTGGCCGAACGGGGGTGGGGGCGGCTTCGGGAGCTGCTCCGGGACGCGGGCGGAGAGCCGGGGACGGTGCCTGTTGGGCCTGGGGCGGAGGGGGTGGGGTTCGGTGCGGGCGCGGTGCCGTTGGGGCCCGGGGCGGAGGATGCCGGGGCGGTGCCGGTCGTGCCCGAGGGGTGGGGTGCCGGGGTCGGTGGAGGAGTTCAGCGGGGAGAGGCGGGTGATCGGCATGGGTGAGGCGATGGGCGGGTCCTCCCTGGGGGCGGCCGCGTTGTGTGCCGGGGTTGTTCTCTGGTTGCTGGGCGGGCGGAACGTCGGGGCCCGGCGGGCGCGGCTGTTGCTGGCCGGGAGCGGCAGCGGGGTCGTGGGGACCGGGCCGCCCGGCCGACGGGCGGCGCCGGGTGGGGTCGCGTGGCTCCGGGGGCGGTTGCGGTTGCGGGGCGAGTGGTGGGCGGCGGTCGCAGGGGTGGCGCTGGCGGTCCTCGGGGCCTCGGTGCTGCCGCTCGTGGCGGGGGCTGTCGCGGTGCCGTTGCTGCGTCGGGTACGGCTCGCCGGGCGGGCTCGGAGGGCGCGGGAACGGCGCATGGACGCGGTGATCGCCCTGTGCGCGGCGCTCGCCGGGGAGGTGCGCGCGGGACGACAGCCCGGCGAGGCGCTGCTGCGGGCCGCTCGGGACTCCGGCGGGCTCGGGGAGGCGCAGGCGACGGTACTGGCCGCCGCCCGGTTCGGCGGGGACGTCCCCGGCGCCCTCGCCACCGCGGCCCGGCAACCCGGCGCCGACGGACTGCTCGGGCTCGCCGCGTGCTGGCGGGTGGCCGTGGACCAGGGCGCCGGGCTCGCGGCCGGCCTGGACCGGCTCGAAGCGGCGTTGCGTGCCGAACGGGATCAACGTGCCGACCTGCGGGCGCAGTTGGCGGGCGCCAGATCCACGGCGCTGATGCTCGCGGGCCTGCCGGTGCTGGGGCTGCTCCTCGGCGTGGTCATGGGCGCCGATCCGCTGCGGGTGCTCCTGCACAGCGGCGCCGGGCTGGGGTGCCTGTTCGCCGGTGGGGTGCTGGAGGGGGTGGGGATGTGGTGGGCCCTGCGGATCGTGCGGGGCGCTGAGGCGGGGTGAGGCTCGGTGGGGCTCGGTGGGGTGTGCGGCTGGTTGGGGTGCCGGGTGCGGGTGGCGGGTGCGGCGGTCCGTGGGTGGGCGAGTGGCGGGTGCGGGGGCCCGTGGGCGGGCGTGTGGCGGGTGTATGGGCGAAAGGAGGCGTGGTGAGTGCGGAAGTTGTCCACAGGCTGGGGGTTGTTGTGGGGATGGTGCTGGGGCTGATGTGGCTGGTGCGCGGGGTGGGGGCCGTGCGGTGCGAACGGAGGGTCCGGCGGCGGCTGAGCGGGCTGATGGCCGCGGTAGAGGTGCCGGAGGGGGCGCCGGCCGCCTCCCGGGCCGATGTGCGGGGCCTGGTGCGGCGGTGGCTGCCGGTCGGGGCGGTGGGGTGTGCCGGGTGGGTGCTGGTCGGTGGTGTCGCCGGGGTGGCGGTGGGGGTGGTCGGGGCGGTCGCCGTGGATCGGTGGCGCGCGCGGCACCTGGCTTCCGTCGGCGAGGAGGGCGACGCCGTCGAGGCGGCCCGGCAACTGCCCCTTGCCGCAGATCTGTTGGCCGCCTGCATCGCGGCCGGGGCGGGTCCGGTGATCGCCGCGCAGGCGGTGGGCGAGGCGCTGGGCGGCCCGGTGGGGGAGGGGCTGGCCCGGGGTGCGGCAGAGGTGAGACTCGGCGGCGAACCGGGCGAGGCCTGGCGGAAGTTGGCGGCACTGCCCGGCGCAGGGGACCTGGCCCGGTTGCTGGAGCGGGCGGACGTGTCCGGACTTCCGGCGGCCGGACCGGTCGCACGGCTCGCCGCGGACTCCCGTGACACCTGGGCGCGTGCCGCCACGGCCCGGGCGCGCCGGGCGGCGGTCCTGGTCACCGCGCCGGTGGGGCTGTGCTTCCTCCCCGCGTTCATCGCGGTGGGTGTGCTGCCCGTGGTGATCGGGCTCGCCGACGGGGCGCTGGGAGGAGGTGGCGGATGACCGACGTACGGCACTGAACAGACGAATTCGACGGAATCGAACCTCACGGGGGTTGCAATGAACAAGGCAGGAAAGGCAGTTCAGAAGATGTGGACGACGGCGCGGGCGATGCGGGCTCGGGCGCGCGCGTTCGTGGCGGGGCGGTGGGACTCGGGGATGGTCACCTCCGAGTACGCGATGGGGATCATCGCGGCGGTGGCGTTCGCCGTGGTGCTCTACAAGGTCGTCACCAGCGGGCAGGTCAACGCGGAGCTGCAGGCCATCGTGAAGCGGGCACTCAGTGCGCGGATGTGAGCGGCGACAGGCCGACCGGGGTTTCGTCACGGCGGAGTCCGCCCTGGTGCTGCCGGTCCTGGTGATGTTCGCGATGGGGCTGGTGTGGGGGCTGCTGGTGATCGCCGCCCAGATCCAGTGCGTGGACGCGGCCCGCACGGGTGCCCGGGCGGCGGCCCGCCAGGACCCGGCCGAGGAGGTCGTCGCGGTGACCCGCGCGGCCGCCCCGGCGGGCGCCGAGGTCACCGTCGGCCGGACCGGCGACCAGGTCCGGGTGGTCGTGGTGGCCAAGCCGCCGCTGCTGGGCGGACTGCCCTTCGAGGTGCGGGAGGAGGCCGTGGCCGCGGCGGAGGAGGTGCCGACCTCATGAGCGGCCACCGTCGCGGGGGCGGCACGGCAGCGGGCGGTGCCCACCGCCGAGGTCGCGCCCGCGGGGTGGGCCGTGCCCATCGCCCCGGCCGGTCCTGGGCGATGCGCGGCGCCCACCGCCCTGGTCGGGTCTCCGCTTCCGGCGGGGTCTCCGCACCAGGCGGGGCCTGCCTTTCCGGTGGAGGCTCCGCACCGGGTGGGACCTCCGCATCTGACCGTGCTTCTGGACCAGGCGGTGCCCGACTTCCCGGCGGGGTCTCCGCCCCCAGCGGTGCCCGCCTCCTCGGCGGAGTTCCCGCACAGGGCGGGGCCTGCGCACCTGACCGTGCCTCTGGACCAGCCGGTACCCGCCTCCCCGGCGGAGTCCGCACACCCGGCGGGACCTCGACACCCGGCGGGACCTCCGCTCCCGACTCTGCCTACAGGCCTGCCCCTGCCTCCGCTCCCGACCCTGCCCCCGCCCCGCCCAGCGGCGGCTCCGTACCCGATCGCGGTTCCGCCACCGTGTGGACCGTTGCCGTTGTGGCCGTGCTCTGTGTGGTGTTCGGGGTGGTGCTGGCGCTGGGGCAGGCCGTGGTTGCCCGGCATCGGGCGGCCGGTGGTGCCGATCTGGCGGCGCTCGCGGCGGCCGACCACTGGGCGGAGGGCGCCGGGGCGGCCTGCGCCCGCGCGGACCGGGTGGCACGGGCCCAGGGCACCCGTCTGGTGCGGTGCGCCCTGGTCGGCGACGTGTCGGACGTGACCGCGGCCGCCGGACGGGGGCCGTTCGCGGCGGAGGTCAGGGCGCGGGCAGGTCCTCCGGCTGCTTCTTTGGGGCTCCCCGCAGCAGTTCCGTGAGCAGCCGTACCGCACCTCGCTTGTGCAGCGGATCGTTGCCGTTGCCGCACTTGGGGGACTGGATGCAGGACGGGCAGCCGGCCTCGCACTCGCAGGAGGCGATGGCCTCACGGGTGGCGGCGAGCCAGGCGCGGGCGGTGTGGAAGGCGCGCTCCGCGAAGCCCGCGCCGCCGGGATGGCCGTCGTAGACGAAGACGGTCGGGAGCAGGGTGTCGGGGTGCAGGGGCACCGAGACGCCGCCGATGTCCCAGCGGTCGCAGGTCGCGAAGAGGGGCAGCAGGCCGATCGAGGCGTGCTCGGCGGCGTGCAGGGCGCCGCCGAGGATCTCCGGGGTGATCCGGGCCGCGTCGAGCTGGTCCTCGGTGACCGTCCACCACACCGCGCGGGTGCGCAGTGTCCGAGGAGGGAGGTCGAGTTTCGTCTCGCCCAGGACCTCGCCGGTGATGAGTCGCCGGCGGAGGTAGGAGACGACCTGGTTGGTGACCTCGACGGAGCCGTAGCACAGGCGGCCGTCGCCCCAGGGGATCTCGGTGTCGGTCTCCAGGACGGAGATAGCCGTCGTGTCGCGGGCGACCGTGGAGTACGAGGGCGCCGCCTCCTGGACCAGGGCGACCGAGTCCTCCAGGTCCAGGGAGCGCACCAGGTAGGTGCGGCCCTGGTGCAGATGGACCGCGCCCTCGTGCACCGTGGTGTGGGCGGCGCCGGCGTCGACCGTGCCGAGCAGCCGGCCGGTGCCGGACTCGACGATCTGGACCGGGCGCCCGCCCCCGCCGCGGATGTCGGTGAGGTCGGCGGCCCGTTCCCGGCGCGTCCAGTGCCAGGCCTTCGTGCGGCGGCGCAGCAGCTTCGCGGCCTCCAACTGCGGGAGCAGTTCGGCGCAGCCGGGGCCGAACAGCGGCAGGTCCTCCTCGGTCAGGGGGAGTTCCGCGGCCGCGGCGCACAAGTGCGGTGCGAGGACGTAGGGGTTGTCGGGGTCCAGGACCGTGGATTCCACGGGCTGGTCGAACAGGGCCTCGGGGTGGTGGACGAGGAAGGTGTCCAGCGGGTCGTCGCGGGCCACGAGCACCGCGAGGGCGCCCTGGCCGGAGCGTCCGGCCCGGCCCGCCTGCTGCCACAGCGAGGCCCGGGTGCCCGGGTAGCCGGCGATGAGGACGGCGTCCAGGCCGGAGACGTCGATGCCGAGTTCCAGCGCGGTGGTCGCGGCGAGGCCCAGGAGCTCTCCGGAGTGCAGCGCCTGTTCGAGGGCGCGGCGTTCCTCGGGGAGGTAGCCGCCGCGGTAGGCGGCCACCCGGCGGGCGAGCGAGCGGTCGACCTCGCCGAGGCGCTCCTGGGCGATCACCGAGATCAGCTCGGCACCGCGCCGGGAGCGGACGAACGCGACCGTGCGCACCCCCTGCACGGCGAGGTCGGTCAGCAGGTCGGCCGTCTCGGCGGTGGCGGTCCGGCGGACCGGGGCGCCCTTCTCGCCCTGCA
This sequence comes from Streptomyces sp. NPDC000983, assembly GCF_040299205.1. Classification (NCBI taxonomy): domain Bacteria; kingdom Bacillati; phylum Actinomycetota; class Actinomycetes; order Kitasatosporales; family Streptomycetaceae; genus Streptomyces; species Streptomyces sp. NPDC000983. The sequence goes on from NZ_JBEPBM010000008.1 coordinate 152,945, forward strand.
TCTCGGTGAGCGGGGGCTCCCACAGGGCGAACACCAGTTCCCCGCGCGGGGAGGCGTCGTCGGCCACCTCCACGACCGGCAGGCCGGTGAGGCGGCTGGCGGCCACCGAGGGCTCGGCGGCGGTCGCCGAGGCGAGCAGGAAGACGGGTGAGGCGCCGTAGCGGGCACACAGACGGCGTAGTCGGCGCAGAACTTGTGCGACGTGCGAGCCGAAGACGCCGCGGTAGGTGTGGCACTCGTCGACGACGACGTACTTCAGCGACTTCAGGAAGGAGGACCAGCGGGGGTGGGAGGGCAGGATGCCGCGGTGCAGCATGTCCGGGTTGGTGAGGACGTAGTTGGCGTACTGGCGGATCCACTCGCGTTCCTCGAACGGCGTGTCGCCGTCGTACACGGCCGATCGAACGGATTTGCCCAACGGTTGTGAAAGTTCCTTCACGGAGCGGCGCTGGTCCGCCGCGAGCGCCTTCGTCGGGGCCAGGTACAGCGCGGTGGCGCCGCGGCCGTTGGGGGCCTCGGAGCCGTCCAGCAGGGCCGAGAGCACCGGCACCAGGTACGCCAGGGACTTGCCCGAGGCGGTGCCGGTGGCCACGACCACCGACTCGCCGTCCAGGGCGTGCTCGGCGGCCCGTGCCTGGTGGGCCCAGGGGTGGTCGACCCCGGCGGCCTGCACGGCGGCGATCACCTCCGGGCGGATCCGGTCCGGCCAGACGGCATGACGACCCGCGCGCGGGGGCACATGCTCCGTATGAGTGATGCGCGAAGCCCGGTTCGCTCCCGAGGCGAGCCGGTCCAGCACCGTGCCCGGGTCCGCCCGGGACACGGGGCCCGTCAGGGATCTGTCGGATCGATGATTCTTGGCCATCGGACCCGAGTGTGTCACTGGCGTGACGGACAATGGGACCAAGGCGTCGTGCACGCCTGCCGGTAAGTGATTGAATGCCATCGCGGCTGGCGAACCGTCCTGGGGGTTGCAAGCCGAGGTGTCCCCAACGGGCGACCGCTCGATAGCAAGGTGCTGGAGGATCCGTGGACCTATCCCTGTCGACCCGTACCGTCGGCGATCGTACGGTCGTCGAGGTCGGTGGAGAAATCGACGTTTATACCGCGCCCAAGTTGCGCGAGCAGCTGGTCGAGCTGGTCAACGACGGGAGTTTCCACCTCGTCGTCGACATGGAGGGCGTGGACTTCCTCGACTCCACCGGGCTCGGCGTACTGGTCGGCGGCCTGAAGCGAGTGCGTGCCCATGAGGGCTCGCTGCGCCTGGTGTGCAACCAGGAGCGCATTCTGAAGATCTTCCGCATCACCGGCCTCACCAAGGTGTTCCCGATTCACACCTCGGTCGAGGAAGCGGTGGCGGCCACCGACTGATCTCCGGCTCCGGGGCGGTCGTGCCCCGGGACGGACGAAGTTTAGGAAGGGGGACCGGGCTTTCGGCCGCCCGGTCCTCCGGACAGCACGCCCGTAGTTCCGAGGGGGACGCATGGCCACCGTTGAACTCCGTTTCAGCGCGCTGCCCGAGCACGTCAGGACCGCCCGGCTGGTGGCGGCGGCGGTGGCGCGCAGGGCCGGAGTGGACGAGGCCGTCCTCGACGAGGTGCGCCTCGCGGTCGGGGAGGCGTGCAGCCGTGCCGTCGGACTCCATCAGCTCGGCGGGGTCACGGCACCGGTGAAGGTGGTGCTGATCGAGGAGGAGAAGCAGTTCTCCATCGAGGTCGGCGACGAGGCGCCGCGATCGGCCCCGGGCGACCGGGCGCCGGGCGCCTTGGGCGACGACGCGGACGCCGAGGAGGACGAGATGGGCCTCGCGGTCATCAGCGGGCTCGTCGACGACGTGGAGGTCAGCGCCGGCGCGCACGGCGGGCTGATCCGTATGACCTGGCCGACGACTCCGGCCGTGGCCGAACTCGCCTGATCCCCCCGCGGCGGTCGATCCCCCGCGGCGGTTGCGCGAGTCGCTTACGCAAGACTTGATTCACCCGAAGGGCCCTGTCTCAGGCAGGGCCCTTCGGTATTTCGTGAATTCCTTCACGATCAGTCGCCCGGCAATCGATCAGGTCCCTGTCGTGCGGATTCCCGCGGTGAATGCTTTTGGGTCATTACAACTTTCGGGTTCCGGGGCCGTGGGCGATCATTTGCTCAAGAGCTCACGAAGACCAATTCTGTTAACCGCGCACTGTTTTGATCAGGTTCCGGTACCTACAATCCGTCCACATCTTGAGCTCAGCCCAAGCGTCAAGGAGGACGAATGGCGGGGCTTTCTACCCCTCATCAGTTGGATCACTCCACAACCCTCGCAGCCGCGGTCCTGACCGACGGCAACCGCGCCATGGTCGTGGTCATCGGCGTGGTGGCCCTGGCGGCGCTGGTGGTCGCCGGGGTGCTGGTGCGACAGGTGCTCGCCGCCGGCGAGGGAACCGACCGCATGAAGGAGATCGCGGCGGCGGTCCAGGAAGGCGCGAACGCCTATCTGGCACGGCAGTTGCGCACCCTCGGCGTATTCGCGGTGGTGGTCTTCTTCCTGCTCCTGCTGCTGCCCGCGGACGACTGGAATCAGCGGATCGGCCGATCGGTGTTCTTCTTGATCGGCGCCGCGTTCTCGGCGGCCACCGGCTATATCGGTATGTGGCTCGCCGTGCGCAGCAATGTGCGGGTCGCCGCGGCGGCCAGGGAAGCCACTCCGGCGGAAGGTGAACCGGAAAAGGATCTCACCGCCGTCTCGCACAAAGCGATGAAGATCGCTTTCCGTACGGGCGGCGTCGTCGGCATGTTCACGGTGGGGCTCGGTCTGCTGGGCGCCTCCTGCGTGGTGCTGGTGTACGCGGCCGACGCGCCGAAGGTGCTGGAGGGGTTCGGCCTCGGAGCCGCCCTGATCGCCATGTTCATGCGGGTCGGCGGCGGCATCTTCACCAAGGCCGCCGACGTCGGCGCCGACCTGGTCGGCAAGGTCGAGCAGGGCATTCCGGAGGACGATCCGCGCAATGCCGCGACCATCGCCGACAACGTGGGCGACAACGTCGGCGACTGCGCGGGCATGGCGGCCGACCTCTTCGAGTCGTACGCGGTGACCCTGGTGGCCGCGCTCATCCTCGGTACGGCGGCCTTCGGCGACGCGGGCCTCGCCTTCCCGCTGCTGGTGCCGGCGATCGGCGTGATCACGGCCATGATCGGCATCTTCGCGGTGGCCCCGCGGCGCAGCGACCGCAGCGGTATGTCGGCGATCAACCGCGGCTTCTTCGTCTCCGCGGTGATCTCGCTGGTCCTGGTGGCCGTCGCGGTCTTCGTCTATCTGCCGTCGTCCTACGCCGACCTCGACGGTGTCACCGACGCCGCGATCCAGGCCAAGGGCGGCGACCCGCGGATCCTCGCCCTGGTCGCCGTGGCGATCGGCATCCTGCTCGCCGCCGTGATCCAGCAGCTGACCGGCTACTTCACCGAGACCACCCGCCGGCCGGTCAAGGACATCGGCAAGAGCTCGCTCACCGGCCCCGCCACCGTCGTCCTCGCCGGTGTCTCGGTCGGCCTGGAGTCCGCCGTCTACACCGCCCTGCTGATCGGCCTCGGCGTCTACGGGGCCTTCCTGCTCGGCGGCACCTCGATCATGCTCGCGCTGTTCGCGGTGGCGCTGGCCGGCACCGGTCTGCTCACCACGGTCGGTGTGATCGTCGCGATGGACACCTTCGGGCCGGTCTCCGACAACGCCCAGGGCATCGCGGAGATGTCCGGCGACGTGCAGGGCGCCGGCGCGCAGGTGCTCACCAACCTGGACGCCGTCGGCAACACCACCAAGGCCATCACCAAGGGCATCGCCATCGCCACCGCGGTCCTCGCGGCGGCGGCGCTCTTCGGCTCGTACCGCGACGCCATCACCACCGGCGCGGCGGACGTGGGCGAGAAACTCTCCGGGGACGGAGCCCCGCTGAGCCTGATGATGGACATCTCGCAGCCCAACAACCTCGTCGGCCTCATCGCCGGCGCTGCGGTCGTCTTCCTCTTCTCCGGACTCGCCATCAACGCCGTCTCCCGGTCGGCCGGTTCGGTGGTCTACGAGGTGCGCCGACAGTTCCGCGAGAAGCCCGGGATCATGGACTACACCGAGAAGCCGGAGTACGGCAAGGTCGTCGACATCTGCACCAAGGACGCGCTCCGGGAGCTCGCGACACCCGGACTGCTCGCCGTGATGGCGCCGATCTTCATCGGGTTCACGCTCGGAGTCGGAGCCCTCGGCGCCTTCCTCGCCGGGGCGATCGGCTCGGGCACGCTGATGGCGGTGTTCCTCGCCAACTCCGGTGGCGCCTGGGACAACGCCAAGAAACTCGTCGAGGACGGCCACTACGGCGGCAAGGGCAGCGAGGCCCACGCCGCCACGGTGATCGGCGACACGGTGGGCGACCCGTTCAAGGACACCGCGGGTCCCGCGATCAACCCGCTGCTGAAGGTCATGAACCTGGTGGCCCTGCTGATCGCACCCGCGGTGATCGACTTCTCCTACGGCGACGACAAGAACATCGCCGCCCGGGTGCTGATCGCCGTCCTCGCCTTCCTGGTGATCGCCGTCTCGGTGTACATCTCCAAGCGGCGCGGGATCGCGATGGGCGACGACGGCAACGCCGAGCGGGCGGCCAAGTCGCCCGATCCGGCGGTGGTTTCGTAGCCTCCCGACGGGAACCGGTTCAACGGGCGGGCGGACGGCGCGTGTTGGCGCGCCGGCCGCCCGCTCCGCGTCTGTTCACGCCCCCGGCCGTGAGCCTTCTCTCGCCTGGTGCGAAAGGCCACGAATAGTCCCTTTTCGGACGTCCGGAATGCGGGTGTACGCCATCCGCCGTGTATGTTCCGGGGCCGAGAGCCATGTGAAGGGACCAAACCGGTGAACAAGAAGCTCGCGGCCGCACTGTCCGGCGGTGCGGTACTGGTACTGGCGCTGTCGGGATGCAGCAGCGACGACGGCGACGACAAGCTGGACGCCTGGGCCAAGCAGGTCTGCGACAGCGTGAAGCCGCAGGCGAAGAAGATCGAGGCCGCCAACGCCGCGATCCAGAAGGAGACCTCCGACAACAGCACGCCGGAGGCGGTCCAGAAGACCGACTCGCAGGCCTTCCAGGACATGTCCGACGCCTACAAGGCGATCGGCACGGCCGTGAACAAGGCGGGGGCGCCGGACGTCGAGAACGGCGCGAAGAAGCAGCAGGACGCCGTCAAGGAGCTCAACGGCATCTCCGCGTCCTACGCCTCCCTGAAGAAGCAGGTCGACGACCTCGACACCAAGGACCAGGCGAAGTTCGCCGAGGGCCTCAAGGACATCGCCACCGAGCTGAACAAGCTGAGCACCAGCGGCAGCAACGCGCTCAAGGCGCTGGAGGAGGGCGAGGTCGGCAAGGCCATGGCGAACCAGGCCAGCTGCCAGGCGGGCGCCGGGGCGACGTCCGCCGCGAGCTGACGCCGAGCGGCCGCGGCGAGCGGGCGGCGCGGGTCACAATGGGGGCGTGAGTACCTCCAGGCTGCCCGCTCTGCCCGCAACCGACCACCCCGAAGTCGCCGCACGGCTGCGCCAGGCGCTGCTCGGGGCCTCCTTCACCGCCGACGGACTGCTCGACCTGCTCGGCGCGCCCGCCTACGCGGCGCTGGCCCGCAGCGAGACCGTCCCCGCGCTCCGGGCGACACGCGGGGACACGCCGCTGGAGACGCTCGTGCGCCTCTTCCTGCTCCAGCAGCCGGTGCCGTACGCGCGCGTGGCCGGCGTCCTTCCGGCCGACGAGGCCCTGGAAGCCGGGTGGCTGGTGCGCGCCGGGGACGACGAGGTCGCCGCGACCGTCGACGTACGGCCCTACGGCGGGCCCGGGGGCGAGGACTGGTTCATCGTCTCCGACCTCGGCTGCGCGGTCGGCGGCGCCGGCGGCATCGGCAGCAGCGAGGAGGGCGTCGTCCTCGGGGTCGGCGGTGCCTCCACGACCCTCGCCGGCATCACCGTCCGCACCCCCGTCTCCGCCGCCCTCGATCTCGGCACCGGGTCCGGCATCCAGGCCCTGCACGCCGCCCAGCACGCCACGCGCGTGACGGCCACCGACCTCAACCCGCGCGCCCTGCACATCACGGCGCTGACGCTCGCGCTGTCCGGCGCGCCCGCCGCGGATCTGCGCGAGGGCTCGCTGTTCGAGCCGGTCCGCGACGACGAGACGTACGACCTGATCGTCTCCAACCCGCCGTTCGTGATCTCGCCCGGCGCCCGGCTGACCTACCGGGACGGCGGGATGGGCGGGGACGATCTGTGCCGCTCGCTCGTTCAAGGGGCGGGGGAGCGGCTGAACGAGGGCGGGTTCGCGCAGTTCCTCGCCAACTGGCAGCACGTCGCGGGGGAGGAGTGGCAGGACAGGCTGAGGTCGTGGGTGCCGCGCGGGTGCGACGCGTGGATCGTCCAGCGCGAGGTGCAGGACATCACGCAGTACGCCGAGCTGTGGCTGCGGGACGCCGGGGACCACCGCGGGGACCCGGCCGCGTACCAGGCGCGTTACGACGCCTGGCTCGACGAGTTCGAGGCGCGCAAGGTGAAGGCCGTGGGCTTCGGCTGGATCACCCTGCGCAGGACGGGCTCCGCCGTGCCCTCGATCACGGTGGAGGAGTGGCCGCACCCCGTCGAGCAGCCCCTCGGCGACACGGTCCGGGCGCACTTCGCCCGGCTCGACTACCTGCGCGCCAACGACGACGCCGCCCTGCTCGAAGGGCACTTCCGGCTCGCCGCCGAGATCGTCCAGGAGCAGGTCGGGCTGCCCGGCGCCGAGGACCCCGAGCATGTGGTGCTGCGCCAGAACCGCGGGATGCGCCGGGCCACCAAGGTGGACACGGTCGGCGCCGGTTTCGCGGGCGTGTGCGACGGCTCGCTGAGCGCCGGCCGCATCCTCGACGCCATCGCCCAACTCGTCGGCGAGGACCCGGTGCTGCTCCGCGACCGCACGCCCGCGCAGATCCGCCTGCTGGTGGAGCAGGGGTTCCTGGACCCGGCGTGACCCCGGCGGCGCCCGCATCCGACCGGCGTCGGCACGGCGTGGGCGACCCTCCCCGGTTTTCCTCGGTCCACCTCGGTACGGCGGAGTAGGCGGCGGTACGGCAGGTTCCGCAAGAGAGGGGTGTCGTATACGGCGCCCCTCTCCCGATTGCGCCCGAGGGCGCGCGCCGGGTTCGGCCGGAACGGTTCTGACACTCGGGGAAATGGGCTTCGGGAAGCCGCCCCGGAACGCGATCATGCGGTGCGGCAAGAAACGGACCGGGACGCGTTCGCACCCGGCGAGAAGCCGCCGCCGTCGTCGGCCGACCTGAAGTCGACCGGAAACAAGCCGTGCCGGGGCGCTCCCGGCGCGGGCCGTGAGCGGTGCGCGCGGACTCTCCGGGCGGCCGGGCTGAGCGCACAGCGGCGTCGGCCGTGCGTTCACCTCGGGTTCGCCCGGACGCCGCCCGCGCGTGTCAGCCTCGCGGGGCTGAGGCGTGCGCGGAGCGGAGAAAAGGGGCAGGAACGCCATGGAGAGCGGACCGGCGATCTTCACGGGGCTGGTGTTCGCCCTGTTCGGAGCAGGGCTGCTGGTGTGGACGGCGGCCCGGGCCCGGCACCGCGAACCGGTGGCCGACGGTGTGAACCCCGTCGCATCGGCGACCCTCGCCGGCCTCGCCGGAACGCTCGCGCTCGCCCTCGCCGCATGGTGCTTCACCCGCCTGTGAGAACCGTGTCGGAGCTGCGGCTCCGTTAATCGGTAGCTGCTCTTCCGGAAAGGCTCGAAAAGGCCGGTGGGCACTCCGGGCGGCAGGAATGGCGGTAGTCGGGTTACCGTTCGAGTGGCCGTTGCGGGCTTTTCCCGTTTGACACGGGGGCGGGATGTACCGTCACACTCCGCAGCGTCACCATGACCCGACCCCCGGGAGCAAGGCCTGGGGAGGCCCCAGCGTCGACCGGAGAGAAGAGCGAAGTTGTCCCCGACCAGCGAGACCGCGAAGGGCGGCCGCCGACTCGTCATCGTCGAGTCGCCTGCCAAGGCGAAGACGATCAAGGGCTATCTCGGCCCCGGATACGTTGTCGAGGCGAGCGTCGGGCACATCCGCGACCTCCCCAGCGGTGCCGCGGAGGTGCCCGAGAAGTACACCGGCGAGGTCCGGCGCCTCGGTGTGGACGTCGACCATGACTTCGAGCCGATCTATGTGGTCAACGCGGACAAGAAGGCTCAGGTCAAGAAGCTCAAGGACCTGCTGAAGGAGTCGGACGAGCTCTTCCTCGCCACCGATGAGGACCGCGAGGGCGAGGCGATCGCCTGGCACCTCCAGGAGGTGCTCAAGCCCAAGGTCCCGGTCAAGCGGATGGTCTTCCACGAGATCACCAAGGCCGCGATCCAGGCCGCCGTCGCCAACCCGCGCGAGCTGAACCAGAAGCTCGTCGACGCCCAGGAGACCCGCCGCATCCTCGACCGCCTCTACGGCTACGAGGTCTCGCCGGTCCTGTGGAAGAAGGTCATGCCGCGGCTGTCGGCCGGGCGTGTCCAGTCCGTCGCCACCCGGCTCGTCGTCGAACGGGAGCGCGAGCGCATCGCGTTCCGCTCCGCCGAGTACTGGGACCTGACGGGCACCTTCGCGACCGGTCGCGCCGGGGACTCCTCGGACCCGTCGTCGCTGGTCGCCCGGCTCCAGACGGTCGACGGCCGCAGGGTCGCGCAGGGCCGTGACTTCGACTCCCTGGGGCAGCTCAAGGGCGCGAACACCCTCCACCTCGACGAGGCGAACGCCCGCGCGCTGGCCGCCGCCCTGGAGCAGACGCGGTTCGCGGTCCGCTCGGTCGAGTCCAAGCCGTACCGCCGCTCGCCGTACGCGCCCTTCCGTACGACGACCCTCCAGCAGGAGGCCAGCCGCAAGCTCGGCTTCGGCGCGAAGGCCACCATGCAGGTCGCCCAGAAGCTGTACGAGAACGGCTTCATCACCTACATGCGTACGGACTCCACGACCCTGAGCGACACGGCCGTCGCCGCGGCCCGGGCCCAGGTCACGCAGCTCTACGGCGCCGACTACCTGCCGTCCGCCCCGCGCACCTACGCCGGGAAGGTCAAGAACGCGCAGGAGGCACACGAGGCGATCCGACCTTCGGGTGATCGTTTCCGCACGCCCGCCGAGACCGGTCTGACCGGCGACCAGTTCAAGCTCTACGAGCTGATCTGGAAGCGGACCGTCGCCTCCCAGATGAAGGACGCGACCGGCAACAGCGTGACCGTCAAGATCGCCGGCACCGCCGCCGACGGCCGGGACGTCGAGTTCAGCGCCTCCGGCAAGACGATCACCTTCCACGGCTTCCTGAAGGCGTACGTCGAGGGCGCCGACGACCCGAACGCCGAACTGGACGACCGTGAGCGCAGGCTGCCGCAGGTCTCCGAGGGCGACGCCCTGTCGGCCGAGGAGATCACCGTCGACGGCCACGCGACCAAGCCGCCGGCCCGTTACACCGAGGCCAGCCTGGTCAAGGAGCTCGAGGAGCGCGAGATCGGCCGCCCGTCGACGTACGCGTCGATCATCGGCACGATCCTCGACCGTGGCTACGTCTTCAAGAAGGGCACGGCCCTGGTGCCGTCCTTCCTCTCCTTCGCCGTGGTCAACCTGCTGGAGAAGCACTTCGGGCGGCTCGTCGACTACGACTTCACCGCCAAGATGGAGGACGACCTCGACCGCATCGCCCGCGGTGAGGCCCAGTCCGTGCCGTGGCTCAAGCGGTTCTACTTCGGAGAGGGCACCGGTGCGGGCGGCGCCGCCGACGCCGGCAACGGCGACGGGGACCACCTCGGCGGCCTCAAGGAGCTGGTGACCGACCTCGGCGCGATCGACGCGCGCGAGGTGTCCTCCTTCCCGGTCGGCAACGACATCGTGCTGCGGGTCGGGCGCTACGGCCCGTACATCGAGCGCGGCGAGAAGGACTCCGAGAACCACCGGCGCGCGGACATCCCGACCGACCTGGCGCCCGACGAGCTCTCCGTGGAGATGGCCGAGGAACTCCTCGCCAAGCCGAGCGGCGACTTCGAGCTGGGCGCCGACCCGGTCAGTGGCAACCAGATCGTCGCCAAGGACGGCCGTTACGGCCCCTACGTCACCGAGATCCTGCCCGAGGGCACGCCGAAGACCGGCAAGAACGCCGTGAAGCCGCGTACGGCCTCGCTGTTCAAGTCGATGGCGCTGGACACGGTGACCCTCGACGACGCCCTGAAGCTGATGTCGCTGCCGCGGGTCGTCGGCGCCGACGCCGAGGGCCAGGAGATCACCGCGCAGAACGGCCGCTACGGGCCCTACCTGAAGAAGGGGACGGACTCGCGGTCGCTCCAGGCCGAGGAGCAGCTCTTCACGATCACCCTCGAAGAGGCGCTGGAGATCTACTCCCAGCCCAAGCAGCGGGGCCGGGCCGCCGCCAAGCCGCCGCTGAAGGAGCTGGGCACCGACCCGGTCAGCGAGAAGCCGGTCGTCGTCAAGGACGGCCGCTTCGGGCCGTACGTCACCGACGGGGAGACCAACGCGACCCTGCGCTCCGGCGACAGCGTCGAGGACATCACCCCGGAGCGCGGCTACGAGCTGCTCGCCGAGAAGCGTGCCAAGGCGCCCGCGAAGAAGACGGCGAAGAAGGCCCCGGCCAAGAAGACCGCCGCCAAGAAGGCCCCGGCCAAGAAGGCGACGGCCGCGAAGAAGACCGCGGCGAAGAAGACGACGGCGACCGCCAAGAAGACGGCCGCGAAGAAGGCGACGGCGGCCAAGCCGGCCGCGGACGACTGAGCCCACCGCTCGCGCGCGGCTGCTTGTCGCTTCCGCGGCTCGGTTCGGGTTCGGGTTTCACAGGCTCGCTCGCGCTTCGCGAAACGAACGCCCCGGCATCACTCTTTGGTGTCGGGGCGGCCGTACGTTCGGGCGCACCCCGCGAGCTGTCGGCGGCTGCCGATAGGCTGAAAGCATGACGCCTGCCGAGCAGCCAACGGCCCCCCACACGGCCCCCGACGAAGCCCTGGCGGCGGACTCCCGCGAACGTGCAGTCCGTGCCCTGCTGCGCCGACCGCAGCTGAGGCGGTTGTGGAGCGCACAGCTGGTGGGTGGCGTCGGTGACGTCCTCGCCCTGCTCGTGCTGGTCCTGCTCGCCCTTCAGGCGGCCGTCGCCGAGGGCTCGTTCGGCGGCGGCTACCGCGGTGCGGCGTTCGCAGTGGCGACCGTCTTCGGGACGCGGATCCTCGCGACCCTGCTCTTCGGTGCCGTCCTGCTGGGTCCGCTCACCTCGCTGACCTCCCCGGAGGGCCCGCTCGACCGACGCTGGACCATGGTCGGCGCGGACGGACTGCGCGCCGCGCTGCTCATCGTCGCGCCCCTGTGGATCGACTGGACGCCGGACAACGCCCTCGCCCTGCTGCTGGTGACCGTCTTCGTCACCGGGGTCGCCGAGCGCTTCTGGGCCGTGTGCCGGGAGAGCGCGGCACCCGCGCTGCTGCCCGCTCCGCCCCCGGAGGGCGCGACGGTACGGCCGCTGCCGGACCACATGGACGCGCTGCGGCGCCTGTCGCTGCGCACCGGGTTCCTCGCGGTCCCGCTCGCGGGCGCGGCGCTGGTCACCGCCGCCCTCTTCAACAACCTGCTGGGCGCCGGCATCGACTGGTTCGGCCAGCACCAGGCCGCACTCCCCTCGTACGTCGCGGCCGGGCTGTTCGCTGCCTCCCTGTCCGTGGTCACCTTCCTCGAACTCCCCGACACCCGCACCCCGCGCGCGCGTTCCCCGCTGGAGGGACTGCGCCGGCCCAAGACGGGCACCGGGGTGGACAAGGGCCGTACCGGCGCGATCCCGCTGCTCGTGCCGGCCTGCGCGTCCGTCGCGGGCGCGGTGTCGGCCGCGGTCGCCGTGTCGGTGCTGCACGCCAAGGACCTCGGCGGCGGCCCCGTGCTGTACGGCCTGCTGGTGCTCGCGCTGACCGGCGGAGTCGTCGTCGGCGTCCGTACGGCGCCCAGGACGCTGGTGTCGCTGTCGCGGCGGCGGCTGCTCGCCCTCGCCATCGCGCTCACCGGTCTGGCGCTGCTGGCCGCCGGGCTCGTCCCGGACGTCACCACCGTGCTGCTGGTCGCCGCGCTGGCCGGCGTCGCCGCGGGCGTGGCGGCCAACACCGGCCACACCCTGCTCGACCAGGAGACCGAGGAATTCCGGCGCCCGCGCACGACCGAGCATCTGCACGCCGTCGTACGGGTGTTCGTGGCGCTCGGGGCGGTCCTCGCCCCCCTGGTGGCCGCCGCGATCGGCCCGCACCGGCTGGAGAGCGGCCGGTTCGTCTTCGCGCACGGCGGTGCCGCGTTCACGCTGATGCTGGTCGGCGCGCTGCTGCTGCCGGTGGCCGCGCTGGTGCTCGCCAAGGTCGACGACCGGTCCGGGGTGCCGCTGCGGCACGACCTGCGCGACGCGCTGCTCGGCGGCGACGACCCCGTGCAGGTGCCCGCGGGGACCGGCTTCTTCCTCGCGCTGGAAGGCGGCGACGGCGCCGGCAAGTCCACCCAGGCCGAGGCGCTCGCCGAGTGGATCCGGGCCAAGGGCCACGAGGTCGTCGTGACCCGCGAGCCGGGGGCGACGCCGGTCGGCAAGCGGCTGCGGTCGATCCTGCTGGACGTCTCCAGCGCCGGGCTCTCGCACCGCGCGGAGGCGCTGCTGTACGCCGCGGACCGCGCCGAGCACGTCGACACGGTGGTCCGCCCCGCGCTGGAGCGGGGCGCGGTGGTCATCTCCGACCGGTACATCGACTCGTCGGTGGCCTACCAGGGCGCGGGGCGCGATCTGTCGCCGACGGAGATCGCCCGCATCAACCGCTGGGCCACCGCGGGACTGGTGCCGCATCTGACCGTGCTGCTGGACGTCGACCCGGAGACCGCGCGCGAGCGGTTCACCGAGGCGCCGGACCGGCTGGAGTCGGAGCCGGCCGAGTTCCACGCGCGCGTGCGGTCCGGTTTCCTGACGCTGGCCGCCGCCGACCCCGGGCGCTACCTGGTGGTCGACGCCGGCCAGGAGCCCGAGTCGGTCACCACCGTCATCCGGCACCGGCTGGACCAGGCGCTGCCGCTGTCCGAGGCCGAGATCCGGGCCCAGGAGGAGGCGCGGCGCAAGGCGGAGGAAGAGGCCCGGCTGCGCGCCGAGGAGGAGGCGCGGCGCAAGGCCGAGGAGGAGCGGCTGGAGCGCGAGCGCCAGGAGCAGCTCGCCCGGCTGCGCGCCGAGGAGGAGGAGCGCAAGCGCCGCGAGCTGGAGGAGGCGCAGCGCCGCGAGGCCGAGCGGCAGGCGGAGGAGGCCCGGCAGCGTGCCGAGGAGGCCGCCCGCCGCGCCGAGGAGGAGCGGCTGCGGCTGCTCGCCGAGGAGAAGGCGCGCGCCGAGGAGGAGGCCCGCCGCAAGGCGGAGGAGGACCGTCGGCGCCGGCAGGCCGAGGAGGAGGCCCGGCTGCGCGCCGAGGCCGAGGCGCGGCGCCTGGAGAAGCAGCGCAGGGCCGAGGAGGCGCTGCTGCGTGCCGAGGAGGCGCGTCGGCTGGCCGAGCGTGCCGCCCAGGCGGCGGAGACCGGCCCGAAGCCCACGCCTCCGGCGGCTCCGGCCGCGCCCCAGGACGCGGCGACGGTGCCCACCCCGGTGGTGAAGCGGGAGGACGTCGCTCGGGGTGCCGGGGGTTCCTCGGGTGCGCCGCGTTCCTCTGGTCCGGCGGCCGACGAGACGGCGGTTCTGCCGCGCGTGGGTTCGGCGCCCTCGGACGCCGAGATCACCGCGGAGCTGCCGCAGGTGGAGGCGCCGAAGAAGGACGGCGGGGCGCCGGGTGCCGCGGACGAGACGGCGGTGCTGCCTCCGGTACGGCCGTCCGGGGCGAAGGACGACGCCACCACGGTGCTGCCCAGGGTGGGTTCCGGTGCGGCGGACGAGACGGCGGTGCTGCCTCCGGTACGTGACGCGGGCCCCGCGGACGAGACGGCCGTACTGCCTCCCGTACGCGGTGAGGGTCCCGCGGACCGGGTTCCGCCGGGGTACTTCCGCGACGAGCGGCAGGGCGACCCGGCCGACCAGGCCGACCGGACCCGGGAGCTGCCCCAGGTGGACCCGCAGGGCCGTGACGCCCAGGGTCCCGCTTCCAAGGCGCGTCGGCGTGGGCGGCCGCGGTCCGACTGGGCCGAGGAGACGCCGCTGGACGATCTGCCGTCGCTGGCGGACGAACTGCTCGGCCCGCGGGACGACGAGCACGACGACGACCGCGGGCGCGGCCGGCGCTGACGTCCGGCACCGGCCGCTCCGTTCGGAGCCCTGAACGGAACGGCCGGTCCCGCTCGCATGGGCCCCGGCTCGGCGTCCGGGTTGTCAGTGCCACCCCCCACAATGGATGGCGTACCGCGACATGGGGACGGAAGGGCGGCGCAGGACATGACCGTGTGGGACGACCTGGTGGGGCAGGAGCGGGTGAGCGAGCAGCTCACCGCCGCTGCCCGGGACGCCGACGCCCTGGTCACCGCGGCCGCCTCCGACGCCCCGCCCCCGGAGGCGTCGAAGATGACGCACGCCTGGCTGTTCACCGGCCCCCCGGGCGCCGGCCGGACCCAGGCGGCGCGGGCCTTCGCCGCCGCGCTCCAGTGCGTCAGCCCCGACCGCGCCCTCGGCGGCGCCCCGGGCTGCGGCTTCTGCGACGGCTGCCACACGGCGTTGATCGGCACGCACGCCGACGTCAACACCGTCGCCGCCGTCGGCACCCAGATCATGGTCGCCGACATGCGGGACACCGTCCGCAAGTCGTTCACCTCACCGGCCAACGGCCGCTGGCAGGTGATCCTCGTCGAGGACGCCGAGCGGCTGAACGAGAAGTCCGCCAACGCCGTCCTGAAGGCGGTGGAGGAGCCCGCCCCGCGCACGGTGTGGCTGCTGTGCGCGCCGTCCATCGAGGACGTGCTGCCCACGATCCGCTCCCGCTGCCGCCACCTGAACCTGACGACACCCTCGGTGGACGCCGTCGCCGACATGCTCGTGCGGCGGGAGGGCATCGAGCCCGCAGTCGCGGCCGCGGCGGCCCGCGCCACCCAGGGGCACGTCGACCGGGCCCGCCGACTGGCCACCGACCCGGCGGCCCGTGAGCGCCGGGCCGCCGTGCTGAAGCTGCCGCTCAGGGTCGACGACATCGGCGGCTGCCTCAAGGCCGCCCAGGAACTGGTCGACGCGGCGGCCGAGGACGCCAAGCAGCTCGCCGAGGAGATGGACGGCAAGGAGACCGAGGAGCTGAAGGCGGCCCTCGGCGCGGCCCAGGGCGGCCGGCTCCCGCGCGGCACGGCGGGCGTGATGAAGGACCTGGAGGACAAGCAGAAGCGCCGCCGTACCCGGACCCAGCGCGACAGCCTCGACCTCGCCCTGACCGACCTCACCGCCTTCTACCGCGATGTCCTCGCCCTCCAGCTCGGCTCCCGGGTGGCCATCGCCAACGCCGACGCCGAGGACACCCTGGAGCGGCTGGCCCGCGGCGGCTCCCCGGAGTCCACGCTGCGCCGTATCGAGGCCATCGGCGCCTGCCGCGACGCCCTGGACCGCAATGTGGCACCGCTGCTGGCGGTGGAGGCGATGACCATGGCACTGAGAGCCGGCTGACCGCCCGCCTGCTCCTCCGTCGCCCACGATCAACGCAGGGTTGACCAGGTCATCCGAACGAGCAGGTACCTGCACGGAGGGCATCCGTACGGCTGCGCAGAGTTACGCTCGACCGATGCAGATCAGGCGCCCCCACCCGACCCGTGACCCCGGCGGCCGGTCACGTCGTCCGCACGCCCGCCCCCACCCGCACGGAGTCCGCGCCGCCGGAGTCCTCCTCGCCGTCACCGCCCTGGTGGTCCCCGCGTGCTCCACGGGCGGGTCGACGAGTTCCGCGAGCCCGGCGGCGCAGGCGGGGCTCGCCGCGCTGCCGCAGGCGACGCCGGACGCGCTCGCGCCGTACTACGGGCAGAAGCTGAGCTGGCGCGGCTGCGGGGTGCCGGACTTCGAGTGCGCCACGCTCAGGGCCCCGCTCGACTACGCCGAGCCGGCAAAGGGCGAGGTCAGGCTGGCCGTGTCCCGGAAGAAGGCCACCGGGCCCGGCGAGCGGATCGGGTCGCTGCTGGTCAACCCGGGCGGGCCGGGCGGCTCGGCGGTCGGCTACCTCCAGGCGTACGCCGGGATCGGCTACCCGGCCGAGGTCCGGGCCCGCTACGACATGGTCGCCGTGGACCCGCGGGGCGTCGCGCGCAGCGAGCCCGTGGAGTGCCTCGACGGGCCGGACATGGACACGTACACGCAGACCGACCTCACGCCCGACGACGGTGCGGAGCGGTCGGCGCTGGTGGACTCCTACCGGACGTTCGCGGAGGGCTGCGGCGCGGACTCGCCGAAGCTGCTGCGCCATGTGTCCACCGTCGAGGCGGCCCGGGACATGGACATCCTGCGCGCGGTGCTGGGGGACGGGCGGCTGAACTACGTGGGGGCGTCGTACGGCACCTTCCTCGGCGCCACCTACGCCGGGCTCTTCCCGAAGCGGGCGGGCCGGCTGGTGCTGGACGGTGCCATGGACCCGTCGCTGCCGGCCCGGCGGCTGAACCTCGACCAGACGGCGGGCTTCGAGACGGCGTTCCGGGCGTTCGCGCGGGACTGCGTCCAGCAGCCGGACTGTCCGCTGGGCAAGAAGGCCGACGACGTCGGCGACAACCTCAAGGCGTTCTTCGAGGAGCTGGACCGCAGGCCGATCCCGGCCGGCGACGTCGACGGCCGCCGGCTCGGCGAGTCGCTCGCCACGATCGGCGTGATCGCGGCGATGTACGACGAGGCGGCGTGGGCGCAGCTGCGCGAGGCGCTGACCTCGGCGATGCGGGACAACGACGGCGCCGGCCTGCTGTTCCTCGCGGACAGCTACTACGAGCGGGACGCCGACGGCGGCTACTCGAACCTGATGTTCGCCAACGCCGCCGTGAACTGCCTGGACCTCCCCGCCGCCTTCGACGGGCCCGAGCAGGTGGAGGCGGCGCTGCCCGCCTTCGAGAATGCCTCCCCGGTCTTCGGCGAGGGGCTCGCCTGGGCCTCCCTGAACTGCGCCTACTGGCCCGTCGCCCCGACGGGCGAACCGCACCGCATCGAGGCGAAGGGCGCGGCGCCGATCGTGGTCGTCGGCACCACCCGCGACCCGGCGACCCCGTACCGCTGGGCCCGCTCCCTGGCCGCCCAGCTCTCCTCGGCCCGGCTCCTGACCTACGAGGGCGACGGCCACACGGCGTACGGCCGGGGCAGCGACTGCATCGACCGCACGATCAACGCGTACCTCCTGCGAGGGACCCCGCCGACGGACCGCAAGCGCTGCTCGTAGCCACCCCACCAGCCCCGGAATCACCCCCTCCGGGGCTGGTGCGGAGCACCTCCGGAAACTGTGTAGACTTACCGACGTTGCTGATCGCACCATGGTGCCGACAGCGCGCCGCCTTAGCTCAGATGGCCAGAGCAACGCACTCGTAATGCGTAGGTCTCGGGTTCGAATCCCGAAGGCGGCTCTACTGAAACCCCAGGTCAGATAATTCTGACCTGGGGTTTTTGCGTGCGGAGAAAGAGGGTGGAGGGTGGACGCGGGTCCCGGTCGTTCACCTCTGTCGACCGGGACCCGGGTGCGTCCCCGGATCCGGCCGCGGCGGTAACACTCCCCCGAGCAACGCGTCCTACGCGCGCACCGTCGGGCCAGATCCGATGTGCTGATCAGATCAGGCCGCACCAACGGATCGCTAACATGTGGCCAACGGTTCTCCGGGCCGTCGTCGACCGATTGGCGTGAATTCGTCGGGGCGATCTTGTCGGACGGCCGGAAGATTAGCGGATCCCTGCGGGTTGGCCGTCGGGGAAGGTGGCGGAATACCGCCGTCCAGGGGCGGAATCCCGCCATGGACGGCCGGGCTGCGCCGAGGTGTGCACCCGGACGGGCGGGTGGGAAGGCAAAGGGCGTCGTGAAGCGGTGCGAGCTGCGCTTCGGACTGCTGGGGCCGCCGGTGCTGTACGACCACGGCGGTGACGGCGCCGTGGCCCTTCCCGTCGGCAGTCCCAAGGTGCGGGCCCTGCTCGCCGCCCTGCTGCTCGAAGCCGGCCGTACCGTCTCCGTCGAGTCGCTCAAGGACGCGCTGTGGGGCGGGGCACCGCCCGCCTCGGCACACGCCTCCCTGCACAACCACGTCACCCGGCTGCGCCGGCTCCTCGACGACCCCGCGCGGCTGCGGGCCGTCTCGCCCGGGTATCTGCTGCGCGTCGACGACGGCGAGCTGGACGTGCACGTCTTCGAGACGCACCTGGCCGCCGCGCGCGCCGCCCGCACCGCCGGGGACTGGCGCCGCACCCTGTGCGAGTGCACCGCCGCGCTGGCCCTGTGGCGCGGCACACCACTGGGCGGTCTCCTCGACGGCCAGGGCGGCCACGACGGGCTCGGCGCCTACGACGGCCTGGGCGGCCACGCGTTCGTCGAGCGCCTGCGGGAAGCGCGGCTCCTCCTCCTGGAGTGGCGCTACGACGCCGAGTTGGCCCTGGCCGAGGACCGACCGGACGCCCTGCTGCCGGAGTTGTCCGCCCTCGCAGCCGAACACCCCTTGCGGGAGGCCTACCACCGCCAGCTGATGCTCGCCCTGCACCGCGACGGGCGCCGTGCCGAGGCCCTCGCCGTCCACCGTGACCTGCGGCAACGGCTGCTGGACGAGCTGGGGGTGGAGCCGGGGACCGCGGTCCGCGAGGCGCACCTGGAGGTGCTGCGAGGAGCGCCGGAGGAGGCCGACACGGGGGAGAGCGACACGGGGGAGGGCCGCCGCGGCGCCGCCGATCCGGCCACCGGGACCCGGGCGCGCCCCGGTCCGCGGCCCGCTCAACTCCCGCCGCAGCCGGCTCACTTCACCGGCCGGACCATCCTCGCCGACCACGTCCGGCGCACGCTCACCGAGCACGGCCCGACCGTCACCGTGCTCACCGGCATGGCCGGCATCGGCAAGAGCGCCCTCGCCCTGCACATCGCCCACGCCCTCACCGGCCGCTTCCCCGACGGCCAGCTCTACGTCAACCTGCACGGCGCCACCCCGGGCGTCGCCCCGCTGACCTCCGCGCAGGCCCTCGCCGCCCTGCTGCGGGACGTCGGCGCCGACCCGCGCTCGGTCCCCGAACACCCCGACGCGGCCGCCGCGTTGCTGCGGTCCACGCTCGCCCCGACCCGCACCCTGCTGGTCCTGGACGACGCCGCGAACGCCGCCCAGGTCCGTCCGCTGCTGCCCGCCGGGCCCGGCTGCGCCGTGATCGTCACCAGCCGTTCCTCGTTGGCCGCCCTCGACGGCGTCCGGCGCTTCCCGCTCACCCCCCTGTCCGACGAGGACAGTGCCGCGCTGCTGCGGGCGGTGTCCGGGCGGGACGACGGGATCGACGCCGGGCACCCCCTGGTGCGGCTCACCGGCCGGCTGCCGCTCGCCCTGCGGGTCGTCGCCGCCCGGCTGGCCGCCCGCAGCGCCCTCACCCCCGAGGTCCTGGCCGGCCAGCTGACCGCCACCGAGGGCCGGCTGCACCACCTGGAGTACGACGACCTCAGCGTCCGCAGCTCCCTGGCCGTCGCGCACGACGCGCTCGCCGCCTCCGACCGCGAGGCCGACCGGGACGCCGTCCTCGTCCTGCGCCGCATCGGCGCGCTCGACCTGCCCGAGTACGGCGCGCCCCTGTTGGCCCGGCTCAGCGGCATCGGCCCCCGGCGCGCCGAGGACGCCCTCGACCGGCTCGTCGACGTGGCGCTGCTGGAGGAGGGCGCGCTCGGCCGGTACGTGCCGCACGACCTGGTCCGCGACTTCGCCCGCGAACTGGCCGGCACCCCCGACGGCACGGCCGTCGCCGAGGCCGCCCTGAACTGGTACGCGGCCCTCGCCGAGCACACCCTCACGGCGATCGTCGAGCCCGGCCTCGACCAGGACGACCGGCGCCGGCCCACCCCCTGCCAGCCCGCCGAGCACGCCGCGCACCTCACCGGCACGCACCCCTTCGACGGCCCCGAGGCCGCCTTCGCGTGGGCCGACACGGAGCTGGAGAACATCGTCGCGCTCGCCGAGCGGTACGCCGACGCGCCCGACACCCGGATCGCCTCCCGCGTCAGCACCCTGCTCAGGCTGATCTTCCCCTGCCTCCAGCGCGGCGGCCGGGTCGCCGAACTGGAGGCACTCGGCCAGGCCGCCCTGCGGGTCGCACGGCGGCTCGGGGACGAGGCGGCCGAGGCGTACGCCCTCGGCGACCTGGCCGGCGTGCACTTCCTGACCGGACGCCAGAACGAGGCCCTCGCCCTCACCGACCGGGCGCTGGCCATCTGGCGTCGGCTCGGCGCCGACTCCTGGATCCGCCGCTGCCTCAACAACCGGGGTCTGCTGCTCGAAGGACTCGGCCGCCACGAGGAGTCGCGGCGCGCGCTGCGCCAGAGCCTCGCCCACTCGCGGCGGCTGAACGACCCGTACGGCCAGGCCGTGACCCACAGCCACCTCGGCAACCTGTACGAGCACACCGACCCGCGGGCCGCCATCGAGCAGCATCGCCTCTCGCTGGCCATCGGCGAGACGATCGGCAACGTCCTCGTGCAGGTCTACGCCCGCTGCAACATCGGCTACGCCCATCTCACCCTCGGTGAACCCGCCGAGGCGGCACCGCACTTCGAGGAGAGCCTGCGCGTCCTCGTCGACCAGGGCGACTGGCACGGCGAGTCGCAGACCCGGCTGGGGCTGGTCCGCTCCCTGCGGCTGCTGGGCCGTACCGAGCGGGCCGACCGGGAGTGCGCGGAGCTGCTGCGCCTGGCCGACGGCCGCGCCGACCGCTACATCGGCGGTCTCGCCCGCCACCAGCACGGACTCCTGCTCAGGGAGGCGGGGCACGTCGAGGAGGCGGACGCGGCCTGGCGGACCGCCCTCGACGCGCTGGAGGGAACCGACGAGAAGGCGGTCCTCGCCGAACTGACCGCGCTGCTCGCCGAACGGCCCGCCGACCGTGTCTGATCACTTCGCGTGGGCCATGCCTGATCACTTCGCGTGGGCCATGTCCGATCACTTCGCGTCGGCATAGCACTTCACCACCGCCGTGCTGAACGGGAACCGCACCGGTGTCTCCCCGAACGTCAGCCGTCCCGCCAGCGCGGCCGCCTGCCGTATCGCCGCGGCGACCGCCTCCGCCTCCCCCTCGGGACAGTGCACGATGACCTCGTCGTGCTGGAAGAAGACCAGCTCGGCCGCCATGTCCGCGCAGGACCGGCGCAGCGCGGCGAGCATCAGCAGCGCCCAGTCGGCGGCGCTGCCCTGGACGACGAAGTTGCGGGCGAAGCGGCCCCGTGCGCGGGCGTCGGTGGAGGCGTAGCCGGGCACCCACTGCTGACGGTCCTCGGAGTCGTCGCCGGCGACGGGGATGCCCGCCTCCTCCGCGCCCTCGCCCGAACCCGCCGCGGGCGGACAGGTCCGGCCCAGCCAGGTGCGCACCAACCGGCCCTCCGTACCGGCACGCGCAGCGTCGTCGACGTAGGCCACGGCGAGCGGGAAGCGGCGGCGGAGCGCGGCGAGGTTCTTCAGGCCGTCGCCGGAGGTCTGGCCGTAGACCGCGCCGAGCACCGCGAGCTTGGCCTGGTCGCGGTCGCCGGAGAAGGCCCGGTCGGACACCGCCTGGTAGAGGTCGCCCGGTCGTCCGGCCACCTCCATCAGGCCGGGATCGCGGGAGACGGCGGCCAGGACACGCGGTTCCATCTGGTCGGCGTCGGCGACCACCAGCCGCCAGCCCGGGTCGGCGACCACGGCACGGCGGATCACCTTGGGAATCTGCAGCGCACCACCGCCGTTGGTCACCCAGCGCCCGGTGACGGTGCCGCCCGCGAGGAACTCGGGCCGGAACCGCCCGTCGCGGACCCAGTCCTGGAGCCAGGACCAGCCGTGGGCGACCCAGATCCGGTACAGCTTCTTGTACTCGATCAGCGGGGCCACCGCCGGGTGGTCGAGGGACTCGAGCTCCCAGCGCCGGGTCGAGCGCACCTTGATGCCGGCCTGCCCGAAGGCGCGGACGACGTCGGCGGGCAGATCGGGCCGGACCCGGCGTCCGAAGGCGGCGGACACCTCGTTGGCCAGTTCGGCCAGGCGCCGGGGCTCGCCGCCGCCCGCGTACCGGTCGCCGAGCAGTTCGTGCAGCACCCTGCGGTGGACGTCCGCGCTCCACGGCAGCCCGGAGCGGTTCATCTCGGCGGCGACCAGCATCCCCGCCGACTCCGCCGCCGTCAGCAGCCGCATCCGCTCCGGGTGCTCGGCCTTGTCGTGCCGGCGCTGCTGCTCGGCGTAGACGGCCAGCAGGTCGGCGAGCGGGACGTGCTCCGCCCGCGGTTCGAACAGGGAGTCCTGCGCGCCCGGTTCGGCGGATCGCTGGGGCGGGTCGGGCGGTACGGGTCCGCCGCGCAGCCGGGCCAGGGCGGCTGCCGCGGAACGGGGTTCGCCGTACCGCCCCTCGTGGCCGAGCAGGAGGGTCTCGGCGTCCTCGATGTCGTAGCACCGCTCCACTCGCACCCCCGTGGCGAGCAGGCGCGGGTAGACCTCGGCGGTGGAACGCCAGACCCAGCGCGCGACCTCCGGCCTGCCGCGCACCGCCGCGGCGAGGTCCGGTTCCCGCACGACCGGCCCCGCGGGCAGCCCGTCCGGGCCGAGGGGGGCGAGCTCCACGCCGCCGTCCTCGGCCGGTGCGAGAGCCCACCGGTCGGTCATGCTCGTGAGTCTGACAGGGGGGTCTGACAACGGCCCCGGACGCCGGGCGGGGCTTGATGTCCGGACGGCCGTGGACGGTGTGCGGGGCTCGGCGGTCGGACGGTCCGGACGGCCGCCTCGGCGAACCGACGTCCCCCGGATCGACCGGCTGGCCGGCCTCGGCGAACCGACGTCCCCCGGATCGACCGGCTGGCTGGCCTCGGCGAACCGACGTCCCCCGGACCGGCTGGCCGGCCTCGGCGAACGGGCGCTTTGCACAACCGGCGGCGCCCCCCGCAGGCCCTCTCACGGCCGGCCGCCCCCGTCGCGGCACCCCGTGACACCATCCTCCCGTGACCAGCACTCCCCGCACCGTCGACCTGGCGTTCGAAGCCGCGCTCCACACCGACTCCGACACGGCCCTGGACACCGGTGCCTCCCTGCTCGCCGCCGACCCGGGCGCGGACGCGGAGCTGGAGCGCAGGGGCCGGGAGTTCGTCGCCGCGGCCTGGCGGCGTGGCTGGCAGCCCGCCGACGTCGTACGGATCGTCCGCCGCGACCTTGACGACGTACACCTGCGCCTGCTGGGCGCCCTCGTGCACGCGCAGGCGCCGGACGACGTCGTGCGCGGCCCCCGCTGGCGCGCGCAGCTCGACGAGCTGGACCCGGCGCCCGCGCCCCGCGCAGACCGCTTCACGCACGCCACCGCGGTACTGGAGCTGTACCGCCTGCTGCTGCGCCTGCCGTCGCTCGAACCGCTGGACGAGCCGCAGCGTTCCCGCGCGCCCGAGTCCCGCATGCTGACCCGGATCCGCGCGCTGCTCGCCAAGGCGGAGGGGACCGGCTTCCCGGAGGAGGCGGAGGCGCTGACCGCCAAGGCGCAGGAGCTGATGGCGCGGCACAGCGTGGACGAGGCCCTGCTGTCCGCCCGGGCGCCCGCCCCCGACACGCCCGGCGCCTGCCGGATCGGCGTCGAGGCGCCGTACGAGCAGGCCAAGGCGGTGCTGCTGGACGCGGTGGCCGGCGCGAACCACTGCCGCGCCGTGTGGAACGAGCCCCTCGGCTTCTCCACCGTCGTCGGGTTCGAGGGCGAGCTGGAGGTCGTCGAGCTGCTCTACACCTCGCTCCTCGTCCAGGGGCAGACGGCGATGACGAAGGCGGAGGCGGCCCAGCGCGCGGGCGGCCGCAAGCGGACCAAGACGT
The DNA here is from genome assembly GCF_040299205.1 of Streptomyces sp. NPDC000983. Taxonomy (NCBI): domain Bacteria; kingdom Bacillati; phylum Actinomycetota; class Actinomycetes; order Kitasatosporales; family Streptomycetaceae; genus Streptomyces; species Streptomyces sp. NPDC000983. The sequence continues at coordinate 176,882 of NZ_JBEPBM010000008.1, forward strand.
TCCGGCAGTCGTTCTTCGCCGCCTACGCCCACCGCATCGGCACACGCCTCGCGCGGGTCGCCGAGACCCAGGTCAGCGACGACCTGCTGCCGGTGCTGGCCTCCCGGGAGGTCGCCGTCACGGCCCGGCTGGACCGGATGTTCCCCGAGACCACCACGACCCGGCTGCGCGGCGTCACCGACGCGGCAGGCTGGAACGAGGGGGCGGACGCGGCCGACCGCGCCCAGGTGAAATCCCGCCGCCCGCTGGACTGAGCGGCCGCGCCCACGGGTTCAGTCGCCCTGCTGGAACCCGCTCACCGTGGCGTCCGGCTGCTCGCCCTTGAGCGCGACCTCGCCGTACGACCACGGGAAGCCGTGCGTGGCCGGGGCGCCCGGCAGGGCGAACTCGGCCGTCTTCACGGCGAGGCTCTGCGCGCCGCCCTCCTCGCCGCGCACGTAGGTGACGGTGAAGGAGGTGACGCCGCCCTCGGCCAGCGTCTGCTTGCGCGCCGTGGCCGCCGCGTCGGGTTCCACGTCCGCCGATGCACCGTCCGCCTTCAGCGCCACGGCGGGCAGGCCGTCCAGGACGCAGGCGGCGCCCTTGTTGGTGAGGGTGACGGGCACGTTGCCGGTGTCCCCGGCCGCCGGGGCGGCGTTGGCGGGGCCGACCTGCACGTCCAGGTCGTCGATCACACAGGCGGCCGCGGCCCCCGAGCCGCGCGACTTCTGCCCGCCGTCGCCGTTGGCGCCGTCCTCGTCGCCGCTGTCGCCGCAGGAGGTGAGCAGAAGGGCCGCGGCGAGAGCTGCGGCGAGGGGGAGTGCGGTGGCGCGCATGTGGTGTCCTCTGGGCGTGCGTGACGGATCGCTGCATCGATCATCACGCATACGGCTGTGCGCCGGTTGCCCCAACCCTGTGACCTGCCGCGCCTGTCGCGTGCCGAGCGTGTCGGACATGGTGCGCGGGTCGGACCGGCCGGGCGTGTCGGACCGTCGCGACGGTCCGGGGCTACTGTCCGAGACCCGCCGTGGGCAGCCCGGAGGGCAGGGTCGCGCCCTCCGCCTTGCGGTACGTCTCGGTGCCGAGGCCGCTGTCCCAGGTGACCTTCAGTGTCTCCTCGTCCACGGAGTCGACGGTGCCGCTCGCGCGGTCGTCGTTCTCCTCGCCGCAGGTCAGCTCGATCTTCTCGCCCACGGTCCCGCTGCACACGGTCCCGCCGGTCGCGAAGAGCGCGGCCTTGCTGCCGGTGACCATCAGGGCCACGGCGTCGCCGTCGGTCGTGGCGAGCCAGCTGCCCTCCAGGCCGCTCACGGGGGACGCCGTACCGCCGCCGCTCCCGCCGCTGTCGGCGTCCCCGGTGGCCGACGGCGCGGCGCTCGCGCTGGGCGCGGAGTCGTCGGAGGAGCCGCCGTCACCGCACCCGCCGAGCACGAGCACACCCACGAGCCCCGCGGCCCCCGCCACGGTCCGCATCCGCCTGCGCGCCACGCGCGCGTACGTCGCCGAAGTCACTGCAAGCCCCCAGGGTGGCCGGATCGGTCGCTACGACGCCAGAAGCTACCAGCCCGTAACCCCGACCAGAACGCCGACGACCCCACGGTCGGCAACCACCCCGGGTGCCCACCGGTCCCGGTGGCGGCGATCACCCCCGGTGGTCTCCGGCCGGGGCGGCGGCAATCACCCCGGTGGTCACCAGCCCCGGCGGCGGCAGCCACCCCGGCGGCCACCGCCCACAGCGCCGACAACCACCCCGGACCCACCGCCTACCAGGACGACTTGCGCACCCCCGGCAGATATCCCGCGTGCGCCTGCTCGCGCAGGGAGACCCGGGACAGGCCGAACGCCCGGAAGTAGCCGCGCGGGCGCCCGTCCACCTGGTCGCGGTTGCGTACGCGCGTGGCGCTCGCGTCCCGCGGTTGGCGGCGCAACTCGCTCTGCGCGGCGAGCCGTTCGGCGTCCGTCGAGGAGGGCCGTCGGATGATCTCCTTCAGCTCGGCGCGCCGAAGGGCGTACCGGGCGACGATCTCCTGCCGCCGTCCGTTCTTCGCGATCTTGCTCTTCTTGGCCATCAGACACGCACCCCACGCGCGCGGATGCGCGCGACGGCCGCCTCGACGCCGATGGCGTCGACGGTCCTGATGCCCTTCGCGCTCAGCCGCAGCCGCACATGGCGGCCCTCGCTCGGCAGCCAGTACCGCTTGGACTGGACGTTGGGGTCGAACCGGCGCGGGGTGCGCCGGTGGGAGTGGGAGATGTGGTTGCCGAAGCCGGGCCGGGCGCCGGTCAGCATGCAGTGGGCGGACACGGGTGACGCACCTCTCTCGAAACGGTTATGCAAATGGAAGTCGTTTTCATTAAGGTATCAGCATGGCTCGCAACGAACTCCGCCCGGTCATCAAGCTCCGGTCCACGGCCGGCACCGGCTTCACGTACGTCACCCGCAAGAACCGCCGCAACGACCCGGACCGGATGACCCTGCGCAAGTACGACCCGGTCGCCCGCCGCCATGTCGACTTCCGAGAGGAGCGCTGACCCGTGCGCAAGGGAATCCACCCGGACTACGGCCCCGTCGTCTTCCGCGACCGCGCGGCCGGTTACGCCTTCCTCACCCGCTCCACGCTCGCCCGCGCGGCAGCGGACGGCGGGCGGACGATCGAGTGGGAGGACGGCAACACCTACCCGGTCGTGGACGTCGAGATCTCGAACGTCAGCCACCCCTTCTACACCGGCACCGCGCGCGTGCTGGACACCGCGGGGCGCGTCGAGCGCTTCGAGCGCCGGTACGGAAAGCAGGACTGATGCTCCCCGTCGTGATCGTCGGCGGACTGCACGCCGACGCCCGCAGGGCCGCCGTCGACCGGCTGCTCGCCGAGGTGCCGGGTGCCGTCGTGCTCCACCACGACCTGGCCACGGCAGCCGCCGGCACGGTCGTACGGACGGTCCGTGACGCCACCGGCCTGTGCGAGGCCGCCGAGACGCCCCTGGTCAACGACTGCGCCTGCTGCGCGCTGCGCGAGGATCTCGTCCCGGAGCTGAGGCGCCTCGCGGACGCCGGATCCGCCCGGCTGGCGGTCGTGGAGCTGTGGGACTCCGTCGAGCCCAAGGCGATGGCGGAGGTCGTCGTCGCCGGCGGCCTCACCGTCACCGGCGTGGTCACCGCCGTCGACCCGGCGCTGCTGCTGCCGTACCTCGGCAACGGCGACGACCTCGCCGAGCGGGGCCTGGCGGCCGCCGCCACCGACGGGCGCACCGTCGCCGACACCTTCGCGCGCCAGCTGGAGTACGCCCCCGTCCTCGCCCTGGTGGAGTCCGCGGAGGCCGACGACGAGGACCGCGCCCTGCTGGCGCAGCTGCACCCGACGGCTCGCCGGGTCGTGATCGGCCACGGAGACCTGGCGGGCGCCGTCCTCGCGGGCTTCGACACCGAGGCCGCGGCCGCCGCCCAGCACCCCGCCTGCGCGCTGCTGCCCGCCGAGGCCGACGCGCACGGCGTGTCCACGCTGGTCTGGCGCCGCCGCCGGCCCTTCCACCCCGGGCGGCTGTACGCGGCGCTGGAGGACCTGACCTGCTCGGCCGCCCGCAGCCGGGGGCGGTTCTGGCTGGCCGACCGGCCGGACACGCTCCTGCACTGGGACGCGGCCGGCGGCGCCCTGTGCGTGGAGGGCGCGGGTCCCTGGCTCGCCTCGCTCCCCGACGCGGCCTGGGAGACGGTCCCGCCGGTGCGCCGGGCCGCCGCCGCGCTGGAGTGGCACCCCGAGCACGGCGACCGCTGCCAGCACCTGGTCTTCACCTCGCCCGGCCTGGACCGCGACGGTCTCGCCCGGCTGCTGGAGTCCTGCCTGCTGACCGACGCCGAGTACGCCGCCGGGCGCGACGCCTGGAAGCGGCTGCCGTCCGCCTTCGACACCTTCCTGGAGGTCTGACCGACATGCCCCGCAAGAGCGAACGCCAGCCCGTCAGGAACCGCCCCAACCCCCTTGACCGGGCCGGGGTCGAGTACATCGACTACAAGGACACCGAGCTGCTGCGGCAGTTCGTCTCCGACCGCGGCAAGATCCGCGGCCGTCGCGTGACGAGGGTGTCGGCCCAGCAGCAGCGACAGCTGGCGAGGGCGATCAAGAACGCCCGCGAGATGGCGCTGCTGCCGTACGCGTCCCGGTGATCCGAGCGGGGCCGCGCAACTCCGGCCCCGCCGGGTGATTCGGCCGGGGCCCCGGCCCCGCCCGGCGATTGGGCAGGGGCCGCACACCAGGGCCTCGCCCGCGAGTCGGCGCGGAGGCCGGCCCCCTCGGCCCCTCGGCCCCTCCGAAGACGCCACGGCAGACCGCACCCGTCCTCCAGGAGCGCAACGGCCGACAGCGCCCCCACCCTCCGGCCCCGGCTCCGCTCCCCGACGTACGGCACCGGATCCATCCGTACGAGCGGTTTCGGCGCGGTCGTCCGAGGGCACCCGGCGCGCTGCCGGACCGTATGCCCGACGATGACCCGACATGGGCACCGCATCCGAGGGCGACCTCAGAGGCCCCGGCGTCGACCGGCTCCTCCCGCACCACTCGCCGACGTCCGGCGCGCACGGGCCGGACGCGGGTCCCTCGCGCGGTGGCAGATGCCAGGCGCACAGGCCGTTCGACGCCAGGTCGGACACCACCGCCGTGCGACCTCGGCGCCCTCCCCGTGGACCGGCCCCCGCGCTGCCGCCGGGGTGGGGGGCGCGCGACTACGACATCGAGCGGATGCCGATCGTCCGCCCGACGGACAGCGGTGCGGACGGTTCCGCGGACCGGACCGTCTCACCGGGGTTGGAACAGGAACGGCGTGGTACGCGTCTGTTCCTAGTGCACGGAGGATTCGATCCGGACGATCGGGCTCGCCGACGTACGGAAGAACATGGACGGGGGACGGCGTTGGTATGTCCTGCGGGCTCCGGGAAGCGGCCGGAACGGCTTCGCTGAAGCGCACGGCGGCTGTAACCACAGGAACACCCCGCGTGCACGTGCATCTGCCCGTGCATACGCTCATGCATCTGCACATGAACAGGGTTATGATCCGGGTCAGTTGACCAATGCATCAATGGCCTCACCAGCCAGTGCACACCGGGGAGCGACCTGTGGACCACGACGTGTACGACGTTGACGCGTCCGGCGTGTACAACGGCATGGCCGCGACTCGGCTCAGCGGTGTCGCCTGGCAGAAGAGCCGGCACAGCAACTCGCAGGGCTCCTGCGTGGAGTTCGCCCGGCTGCCCGGCGGTGATGTCGCCGTGCGCAACTCGCGTTTCCCGGACGGTCCGGCGCTCGTCTACACACGCGCCGAGATCGAGGCGATGCTCCTGGGCATCAAGGACGGCGAGTTCGATCACTTGATAGCGGGCTGACACCCGGTCGGGCAACTCGCGGAACCTTTCCGGCAATTCGCGCCCGCTACGGGATGTGTCCGGTCGATTACGCGCGTAGAACCGCGGCGCCGTGAAGCGCCGCGGTTCGTCATTCGGCGAGGCCGGGTTGCGGCTCGTGCGGCAGCCGGAACAGTGCCCAGACCACCTTGCCGTTGAGCGTCCCGGCCAGCGGGTGCCAGCCCCAGCTGTCGGCGAAGGAGTCCACCAGGAACAGTCCGCGGCCCGACTCGGCCGAGAAGTCGTCCGAGTCCTGCGCGACAGGGCTGTCATGACTGGGGTCGCGCACCGCGCATACCAGCCGCTCCGTCCACCGCATCAGGTGCAGCCGCACGGGCGGCGTCTGCTCGGGCACGCGCGCGTGGGCCGCCGGGTCGCAAGGAGCGGTGCGCCGGCCCTCGGCCGAGGAGTTCCGGTGTGTCAGGGGCAGACCGTGCCGCAGCGCGTTGGTGACGAGTTCGGACACCACCAGACAGACGTCGTCGAAGCGCTCGCCTATGTCCCACTGGTCCAGTGTTCTTCGGGTGAACTGCCGGGCCTCGCGCACCGCTTCGTAACGAGCGGGGAGAGCGCAGGAGGCGGCGTTGGACACGGCCGCGGGATCAAGCGGCGGAAGGCCCTGCCGTAACGGCTCGAGCATGGTCGATCCATTCGTCCCCATGCGAGGCACTCCCGGGAATTCGCGGTCGTTGCGATGCAGCGGTTGCGCGGGACCATGGTTTCGGATGCGTACAGCAGATGCAAGGGCAGATGCACGTGCACCTGACCGAATTGACCTCTCCCGTACCGCTTGTTGGCCATTTTTTCCGCCATCTTCGCGTGGTTCGCTTGCCTTCCGGCTCCTCCTTCCTGAAAGAAATTTTTGGCTTCTTTCCGTCTGCGTAATCGGACGAGTACAGCTCGGAGTGTTTTAGTGGCAGACTTCGGGCCCTGAAGAGGTTGGGGAGGCTGGCGAACGTGAGCGCGGGAGAGCCCGGATCGGTGGTGCGGCGCATGCTGCTCGGCTCGCAACTCAGGCGGCTGCGTGAGGCACGCGGGATCACGCGTGAGGCGGCGGGTTACTCGATCCGAGCGTCCGAGTCGAAGATCAGCCGGATGGAGTTGGGCCGGGTGAGCTTCAAGACCAGGGACGTCGAAGACCTGTTGACGCTGTACGGCATCACCGACGAGGCCGAGCGCACCTCGCTGCTCTCCCTCGCCAAGGAGGCCAACGTCGCGGGCTGGTGGCACAGTTACTCCGACGTGCTGCCCAGCTGGTTCCCCACCTACGTCGGCCTGGAGGGCGCAGCCGCGCTGATCCGCGCGTACGAGGTGCAGTTCGTGCACGGTCTGCTGCAGACCGAGGACTACGCCCGCGCGGTCGTCCGGCGCGGGATGACGGGCGCGAGCGAGGCCGACGTCGAACGGCGGGTGGCGCTGCGCCTGGAGCGGCAGAAGTACCTGGTCGACGAGAACGCCCCCGAGTTCCACATCGTCCTCGACGAGGCCGCCCTGCGCCGCCCGTACGGCGACCGCGAGGTGATGCGCGGGCAGCTCCAGCACCTGATCGAGATCTCCGAACGCCCCAACGTGCGGCTCCAGATCATGCCGTTCGGCTTCGGCGGGCACTCCGGCGAGTCCGGCGCCTTCACCATCCTCAGCTTCCCCGAGTCCGACCTGTCGGACGTGGTCTATCTGGAGCAGCTGACCAGTGCGCTGTATCTGGACAAGCACGAGGACGTGGCCCAGTACGAGAAGGCGCTGAAGGAGCTCCAGCACGACAGTCCCGGCCCCGACGAGAGCCGCGACCTTCTCCGAGGACTCCTTCAACTGTCTTGAAACACAAGTACGATGACGTGTGATCAGACCGTGGGGACGATCAGAATCTGATCGGGTGTCCGCAGGGATGTCCGCGAGGGGCGTCCGCTAGGGATTGAGGGATCACATGTCGTCGGACTTCACCGACCTGGCCCAGCAGTACATCGACGGTGAGTGGCGCCCGGGGACCGGCTCCTGGGACATCATCGACTTCAACCCGTACGACGGTGAGAAGCTCGCCTCGATCACGATAGCCACGGTCGACGAGGTGGATCAGGCCTACCGGGCCGCCGAGCGCGCCCAGAAGGAATGGGCCGCCACCAACGCCTACGCGCGTCGCGCCGTCTTCGAGAAGGCCCTCCGGCTGATCGAGGACCGCGAGGCGGAGATCAGCGAAATGATCATCGCCGAGCTCGGCGGCACCCGGCTCAAGGCCGCCTTCGAACTGCACCTCGCCAAGGAGTTCCTGCGCGAGGCGGTGCATCTGGCGCTGCGTCCCGAGGGCCGGATCATCCCCTCGCCGGTGGACGGCAAGGAGAACCGCGTCTACCGCGTCCCGGTCGGGGTCGTGGGTGTGATCAGCCCCTTCAACTTCCCCTTCCTGCTGTCGCTGAAGTCGGTCGCGCCGGCCCTCGCGCTCGGCAACGGCGTCGTCCTCAAGCCGCACCAGAACACCCCGATCGTCGGCGGCACCCTGGTGGCGAAGCTCTTCGAGGACGCGGGCCTGCCCGGCGGCCTGCTGAACGTCGTCGTCACCGACATAGCCGAGATCGGCGACGCCTTCATCGAGCACCCGGTCCCGAAGGTCATCTCCTTCACCGGCTCCGACAAGGTCGGCCGCCATGTCGCCACCGTCTGCGCCTCGCACTTCAAGCGCTCGGTCCTCGAACTCGGCGGCAACAGCGCACTGGTGGTCCTCGACGACGCCGACCTCGACTACGCCGTCGACGCCGCGGTCTTCAGCCGCTTCGTCCACCAGGGCCAGGTCTGCATGGCCGCCAACCGCGTCCTGGTCGACCGCTCGGTCGCCGACGCGTTCACCGAGAAGTTCGTCGCCAAGGTGCGCACCCTCAAGGCGGGCGACCCGCGCGACCCGCAGACCGTGATCGGCCCGGTCATCAACTCCTCGCAGGCGGACTCCCTTTCGGGGGTCGTCGAGCAGGCCGTGGCGGAGGGGGCGACCGCCCTGGTGCGCGGCACGACCACCGACAACCTGGTCGAGCCGTCCGTGCTGACCGGCCTCCCGGCCGACTCCGCGCTGCTGCGGCAGGAGGTCTTCGGACCGGTCGTCTTCCTCATCCCCTTCGACGGCGAGGAGGAGGCCGTCCGCCTCGTCAACGACACCCCGTACGGCCTGAGCGGCGCCGTCCACACCGGTGACGTCGAGCGCGGCGTCTCCTTCGCCAAGCGGATCGACACCGGCATGTTCCACGTCAACGACGGCACCGTGCACGACGAGCCGATCGTGCCCTTCGGCGGCGAGAAGGCCTCCGGTGTGGGCAGGCTGAACGGCGAGACGATGCTGGACGCGTTCACCACGCAGAAGTGGATCTCGGTGCAGCACGGGCGCAGCGGCTTCCCGTTCTGATTCCTTCTCCGCTTCCTTCGGCGCGCCGGGCCATCGAGGACAGAAACTGACCTCGATGGCCCGTAGCTTCGTCGGTGTCAGGAGGCCCCAGGGCCCCGATCACCGCGAAGAAAGGCGGCCACCCATGGTCACTCACGTTCCCGCCGAGGCGCACGGCGACGAGCGCGGCGCACTCCTCAGCTTCCTGGCGGAGCAGCGCGGCGGCATCCGCCGGGCGGTGCTGGGCCTGACCGACGAGCAGGCGTCCACCCGGCCGAGCGCCAGCGAGCTCTCCCTCGCCGGGCTGGTCAAGCACGTGGCCGAGGTGGAGCAGGGCTGGATCGCGCGGGCCCGGGGCGAGGAGCCGGCCGTACGCCGGGACCAGTCCAACTGGCACGAGTGCTTCGTCCTGGTCGGCGACGAGACCGTGGCCTCGCAGCTCGCGTACTGGGACAAGGTCGCGGCCGAGACCGAGGCGTTCATCCGCTCGGTGCCCAGCCTCGACGACACCTTCGGCCTGCCCGACCAGCCCTGGTTCCCGCCTCAGGGGCGGGTGTCGATGCGCTGGGTGGCGCTGCACCTGATCCGCGAGACGGCCCGGCACGCCGGGCACGCCGACATCATCCGGGAGTCGCTGGACGGGAAGACGGCGTTCGAACTGGTCGCCCTCGCGGAGGCGGAGGGCACGGCCTGAGCGGGGGCCGCGCGGCCCCCGGGTGCCTACGGACGCCGGGGTACGGACCGGCCGGAGTGCCGGGGGCACGGACCGGCCGCGATGTCGAGGCCATAACCTGGACCGCATGTCAGCGATCCGTCTCCTGGTGCTCGGCGCGGTCCGCCAGCACGGGCGGGCCCACGGCTACCAGGTCCGCAACGACCTGGAGTACTGGGGCGCGCACGAGTGGTCCAACGCCAAGCCCGGCTCGATCTACCACGCCCTGAAGCAGATGGCGAAACAGGGCCTGCTGCACGCGCACGAGATCGCGCCGTCCACGGCCGGCGGCCCGCCCCGGACCGAGTACGAGATCACCGAACAGGGCACCGAGGAATTCCTCCGGCTGGTCCGTGAGGCGCTGACCTCGTACGACCAGAAGATGGACGTGAAGTCGGCGGCCGTCGGGTTCATGGTCGACCTGCCGCGCGCCGAGGCCGTCACCCTCCTCAAGGAGCGCATCCGGCGCGGTGAGGAGTGGCGCTCGGCGGTCACCGACCACTACGTCCCCGAGGAGGGGCCCGCCCAACTGGGCCACATCGGCGAGATCATGAACCTCTGGGTCCACACGGCCGACGCCGAGACCGAGTGGACCCAGGGGCTGATCGAGCGGATCGAAGGGGGCGCGTACACCTTCGCGGGGGAGGGCGAGCCGTTCGTCGGCATCCTCACCGAGGGCCAGGAGAACCCGTACGCGACCGGAGAGCCGCATCCGGGAGATGCTCGCTAATCAAGTTTGACGACTGAGACTCCGGGGTATTAGCCTCCCGCTGGTAGTCAAGTTTGACTAGCGAAGGAGGGTCCGTGGCCGAAACGGCGATCACCGTCGAAGGCGCGACGAAGACGTACGGCGGGAAGAAGGCACTGGACGGGCTCGACCTGAAGGTGGGGCGGGGCACCGTGCACGGCGTGCTCGGGCCCAACGGCGCGGGCAAGACCACCCTGGTCCGCGTCCTTTCCACCCTGGTCCGGCCGGACGCCGGGCGGGTCGAGGTGGCCGGGCACGACGTGCTGACCGAGGCCCGGGCGGTCCGCTTCCGCATCGGCCTGCTCGGCCAGCACGCGGCGCTCGACGAGGAGCTCGGCGGCCGGCAGAACCTCGAGATGTTCGGCCGGCTGTACCACCTCGGCGCCCGCCACGCGCGCGTGCGGGCCGACGAACTGCTGGAGCGCTTCGGTCTCGCCGACACCGGCCGCAAGGCGGTACGGCAGTACAGCGGCGGTATGCGCCGCCGCCTGGACCTGGCCGCGTCCCTGATCACCGACCCGGAGGTGCTGTTCCTGGACGAGCCCACGACCGGACTCGACCCGCGCGGCCGCGCCGAGGTGTGGAGCGCGGTCCGCTCCCTGGTCGGCGGCGGTACGACGGTCCTGCTCACCACCCAGTACCTGGAGGAGGCCGACCAGCTCGCCGACCGGATCTCGGTGGTCGACTCCGGCCGGGTGATCGCCGACGGCACGTCCGACGAACTGAAGGCCGTGACCGGCGGCGACCGCATCGACATCGTCCTGCGGGAGGCGGGGCAGTTGGGTGCCGCCGTCGCCCTGCTGCCGTTCGACGCGGCGGGCGTCCGGGTCGACGCCGACCGCCGTCTGCTCAGCGCCCCGGTCACCGACCGGATGGCAGCGCTCTCCGGGGCCGTCCGGGCCCTTCAGGAGGCCGGGATCGCGGCGGAGGACATCGCCCTGCGCCGCCCCACCCTGGACGAGGTGTTCCTGCACCTCACCGGTGACCCCCGAGTGAAGGAGGCCGTGTGACCACCTACGCACTGACCGACTCCTGGACCATGACCCGCCGTGAACTCGCCCACTGGGCACGGCAGCCGGCCCAGATGGCCGTCGGGCTGGTCTTCCCGGTGATGCTGCTGCTGATGTTCGGCTACCTGATCGGCGGCGGCCGGGGCGTCGGCGGCGCGTACCTCGACTACCTGGTGCCCGGCATGCTCGCGCTGACCATGGCCTTCGGCCTGGAGGGCACCATGCTCGCCGTCACCACGGACCTCAACAAGGGTGTGATCGACCGCTTCCGCTCGATGCCGATGGCCAACGGCGCGGTGCTGGTGGGCCGTTCGATCGCCGACATGCTCCAGTCGGCGCTCGCCCTGCTGATCATGATCGCCGTCGCTCTCGCCCTGGGCTGGCGCGCGCACGGCGGTGCCGCGGCCTTCGTCGGCGCGATCGGCCTGCTGCTGCTCTTCCGCTTCGCGATGCTGTGGATCGGCATCCATCTGGCGCTGGTCGCGGGCAAGCCGGAGATGGTGCAGGCCGTGCAGATCCTGGTCTGGCCGGTCGGCTTCCTGTCCAACGCCATCGCCAGCCCCGAGTCCATGCCCGGCTGGCTGGGCACGGTGGTCGAGTGGAACCCCATGTCCCACACGGCGACCGCCGTACGGGACCTCTTCGGCGGGCCGGGCGGGGAGGCGGGGCACGTGTGGCCGGCGGTCGGCTGGTCGCTGGCGCTGCTCGCCGTGTTCTTCCCGCTCGCGGTGCGGAGGTTCGCGGGGCTGAGCAAGTGATCCGGATTTCGTAGGCCGGGATGTGGAACCCCGGGCCGGTCCGCGGTGTACCAGAAGCAGCGGTCCGTTTCCGGACACCGCGGATCGGGGGGTTCCATGGGAAAGCGTCCACCGGGGACATGGTTGCGCGCGGCGTTGACGCGGCTTCTGGCGCTCGCGCGCCGCTTACGCCGGACAGGTGACGCGCGGCGCGGCCTAGTGGTGGAAGGAGGTCGCGCCCTCGTCCCGGGCCAGGGGGCCCGACTGCCGCCGCAGTTCCGGCAGCAGCTGCTTCAGGTCGTCCACGAGCAGGCCGGCGAGGTCGGTGGAGAAGCCGTTGCGGCACACCACCCGCAGCACGGACAGGTCCTCCCGGTTCGGCGGGAAGGTGTACGCGGGCACCAGCCAGCCCTGCTCCCGCAGCCGGCGGGAGACGTCGAAGACGTTGTAGGCCGTCACCTCGGGTGCCGTGGTGAAGGCGAAGACCGGCAGCTCGTCGCCCCGGGTGAGCAGCCGGAAGTCGCCGAGGTCCTCGATCTGCCCGGCGAGGTGGCCGGCGACGTCCCGGGAGGTCTGCTGCACGGCCCGGTAGCCCTCGCGGCCGAGCCTGATGAAGGTGTAGTACTGCGCGACGACCTGGGCGCCGGGCCGCGAGAAGTTCAGCGCGAAGGTCGGCATGTCGCCGCCCAGGTAGTTCACCCGGAACACCAGTTCCTCGGGCAGCGCCTCCCGGTCCCGCCACAGCGCCCAGCCGACGCCCGGGTAGACCAGCCCGTACTTGTGCCCCGAGGTGTTGATGGACGCCACCCGCGGGAGCCGGAAGTCCCAGACCAGGTCCTCGTCGAGGAAGGGGGCGACCATCGCGCCGGACGCGCCGTCCACGTGCACCGGGATGTCGAGCCCGGTGCGTTCCTGGAGGGTGTCCAGGGCGGCGCACAGGTCGGCGATGGGCTCGTAGGACCCGTCGAAGGTGGAGCCGAGGACGCCCACGACCCCGATGGTGTTCTCGTCGCACAGCTCGGCCGCGGCCTGCGGGTCGAGGTGGAACCGCTCGCCCTCCATGGGCACCAGCCGGGCCTCCACCTCCCAGAAGTTGCAGAACTTCTCCCAGCAGACCTGGACGTTGACGCCCATGACCAGGTTGGGCCGGCCCCCGGTGTTCCGTTTGCTCCACCGGCGCTTGAGCGCCATGCCCGCGAGCATGCACGCCTCGCTGGAACCGGTCGTGGAACAGCCCACGGCGGCCGACGGGTCGGGGGCGTGCCACAGGTCGGCGAGCATCGCCACGCAGCGCCGCTCCAGTTCGGCGGTGCGCGGGTACTCGTCCTTGTCGATCATGTTCTTGTCCCGGCACTCCGCCATCAGCACCCCGGCCTGCGGCTCCATCCAGGTGGTGACGAAGGTGGCGAGGTTCAGCCGGGAGTTGCCGTCCAGCATCAGTTCGTCGTGCACGAGCTGGTAAGCCGTCGACGGTGTCAGCGGATGGTCCGGCAGCCGGTGGTCGGGGGGCGCCTCGGTCATGCCGCTGACCGGGTTGGCCTCGCCGTAGAAGGGGTTGACGGTGCGGGGGCGGCCGTCGGGGCGTTCGGGTCCCTTGTGCAGTGCCATGGGCGTCTCCTTGCGGGTGGGGGAGTTCAGCGGACCTGGGTGCCGTCCTCGCGCAGCTGCATCTGGACACGGCCGGTGACCAGCAGCCAGGCGGGCAGCGAGGCGATGCAGAGCAGGGCGAGGATGGCGGGGGAGGACACCAGTACGGCGGCGGTGAACAGGCTCACCCAGCCCTGCCGGGTGACGGCGAGCAGGACACCGAGCACACCGGCCGAGACGGCGAGCGACGGATGCACGCCCGGGACCAGGGCGTGGGCGCACAGCCCGAAGGCCACGCCGACGAACACGGAGGGGAAGATCCGCCCGCCCCGGAAGCCGCAGCAGGCGGCGACGAGCAGCGCGGCCAGTTTGACCACCGCCATGGTCGCGAACTCGCCCGCCGACCAGCCGTCGGGATCGGCCGCCAGCTCACCGATCTCCTCCAGCCCCTTGAAGAGCGTCAGATGGCCGCCCAGGGCTCCCAGCAGGCCCAGCACGAAGCCGCCCACCGGGAGCATCAGCATCGGGTGCCGCAGCTTGGCGAAGGCGGCGTGGACGTACGGGAAGGCGTACACGGCCGCCATGCCCAGGATCGCGCCCGCCGAGGCGATCACCAGGGCGGCCAGCAGATCGCTCCAGCCGGGATGGTCCAAGGGGGGCAGACCGAGGTCGAAGGTCGGCTCGTCCAGCAGCGCGGTGGTCATGGCGCCGGCCGCGGCCGCCATCAGCGGGGCGAAGACGTTGTCCCACAGCGCGCCCCGGACCTGGCGCCCGGCCAGCGCCTCGGAGATCACCAGCGCCGCCGCCACCGGCGTGCCGAACAGGGCGCCGATGGTCGCCGCCTCCGCGAGCATCGGCCACAGCGCCCCGGGCGCCCGGGGCAGGTACCGGCGGCCGATCCAGAACGCCAGTCCCACATTGACGGCGATGATCGGGTTCTCGGGGCCCAGGCTCGGGCCGCCCGCGAGCATCAGGGCGGTGGCCAGCAGCAGACCGGGAAGGACGGCGGGCGGCAGGACGGGTGCGTCCAGACCGGTGGTGGCCGGGTCGGGTCCGGCGTGGCCGGGCACCTTCCACACCACCAGACCCACGGCCACCCCGGTGGCGGTGAGCATCACGAGCATCCACAGCACGGAGTAGCGGCCCACGCCGAGCGCGTCGGGCAGGGTCTGCCACAGCACGTCCTGGAGGGCCTCGGCGGCCGCGCTCACGCCCAGCAGCAGCAGGCTGGCACCCACGCCCACCACCAGGGCGGGGAGGGTCAGCGGCAGCAGGGTGCGTGCCGGGGTCGAGGGGGCCGCGGGCGCCTGAGGCGCGGAGTCCTGAGCCACGAGGGAAACGATAAACGGACAATGCACCCAAAGCAGGCGGAGCGGGCGGGGTGGGGTGCGGACTTGCACCTCACGCGGCGTGAGGCAGCACCGTGGAGCGCGTACCGAGAAGGGAGCGGACGAAGTGAGCTATTCCGTGGGACAGGTCGCCGGCTTCGCCGGAGTGACGGTGCGCACCCTGCACCACTACGACGGCATCGGGCTGCTCGTGCCCAGCGAGCGCAGCCACGCGGGCCACCGGCGCTACGGCGACGGCGACCTCGACCGGCTGCAGCAGATCCTGTTCTACCGGGAACTCGGCTTCCCGCTCGACGAGGTCGCCGCCCTGCTCGACGACCCGGACGCCGATCCGCGCGCGCATCTGCGCCGCCAGCACGAACTGCTGACCGTCCGGATCCAGAAGCTCCAGAAGATGGCGGCGGCCGTGGAACAGGCCATGGAGGCACGCAGGATGGGCATCAACCTGACCCCCGAGGAGCGGTTCGAGGTCTTCGGCGACAAGGACCCCGACCAGTACGCCGAGGAGGCGGAGGCGCGCTGGGGCGGCACGGAGGCGTACGCGGAGTCGCAGCGCCGGGCCGCGAGCTACACCAAGGAGGACTGGAAACGCATGCAGGCCGAGGTGGCCGAGTGGAGCGAGCGCTACTCGGCCCTGATGGCGGGCGGTGAACCCCCGACGGGCGAGCCCGCCATGGACATGGCCGAGGAACACCGCCGGCACATCTGCACCTGGTTCTACGAATGCCCGTACGAACTCCACCAGTGCCTGGGGGACATGTACGTCGCGGACGAGCGCTTCAAGGCGTTCTACGACGCCATGCGCCCGGGCCTGGCCGAGCATCTGCGGGACGCGATCAAGGCGAACGCGGCCCGTCGGACCGCGTGAGCCCCGGTCCTGGTCCGGGCCCGCTCCGGGTCCGCTCCCGAGCCGCTCGGGTCTACTCCCGGGCCAGGACCACGGCCGTCCCGTAGGCGCACACCTCGGTGCCGGCGTCGGCGGCGTCGGTGACGTCGAAGCGGAAGGCCAGCACGGCGTTGGCCCCGCGCGCGCGGGCCTGCTCGACCAGCCGTTCCATGGCCTGGTTGCGGGTCTGCACGAGCGTCTTGGTGAGCCCTTTGAGCTCACCGCCGATCATCGACTTCAGGCCCGCGCCGATCTGGCTGCCGAGGTGCCGGGAACGCACCGTCAACCCGAAGACCTCGCCGATGACCTCCTGCACCCGGTGACCGGGCACGTCGTTCGTGGTGACCACCAGGACATCGGCCTGGGGGCCCTGTCCGCCGCCGTACTCATCGATACCCATGGTTCACAGCTTTGTCCGGGCCGGGGCACAGCGCATCCTCTGCGCATCCATGGAACCTGGGGCTCCAGCGGTGCGTTGGTACCAGTGCCGCGTTGGTACTTTTAGCAACCAGCCCCCGCCCGCCCCACCCCGCAGGAGCCACGAACCCGTGACCACGCTTGCGCTCGGCCCCGAGTGGCTCAGCCCGGACTACCTGATCGAGACCTTCAGCCTGCCCGGCATTCTGCTGATCGTCTTCGCGGAGTCGGGCCTCTTCGCCTTCCTGCCCGGTGACTCGCTGCTCTTCACGGCGGGCCTCTTCGTGGCCGAGGGGTCGTACATCACCCAGCCGCTGTGGCTGGTCTGCACCCTGATCGTGCTCGCCGCCGTCATCGGTGACCAGGTCGGCTACATGATCGGCAAGTTCTTCGGGCCGAAGCTCTTCAACCGCCCCAACTCCAAGCTCTTCAAACAGGAGAACCTGGAGAAGGCCCACGAGTTCATGGAGAAGTACGGTCCCAAGGCCATCGTGCTGGCCCGGTTCGTGCCGATCGTGCGGACCTTCGCGCCCATCGTGGCCGGCGCCGGCCGGATGAAGTACCGCACCTTCCTGACGTACAACATCATCGGCGGTATCGCCTGGGGCACCGGCGTCACCCTCGCGGGCTACTGGCTCGGTCAGATCGGCTTCATCAAGGCGAACGTCGAGCCGATCCTGATCCTGATCGTTCTCCTGTCGGTCGTCCCGCTCATCGTCGAGTACCTCCGCGAGCGCTCCAAGAAGAAGCGCGCCGCGGCCGAGGCCCCGGCCGACCCGGACCGCCACCAGCAGCAGAACCAGCAGCACCCGCAGAACCAGCAGTACCCGCAGGCGATGGACGACGCGACGACCCAGCTCCGCCGCATCGACCCCACCGACGAGCCGCCCCAGCAGTACTACGGGCAGCAGCAGCCCTACGCCGAGCCGCAGCCCTACGCCCAGCAGCACCCGCAGCAGTACGGCAACCCGCAGTACGGCGGTCAGCAGGGCGGTCAGCAGTACGGGAACCAGCCCTACGGCGGCCAGCAGTACGACCACCAGCAGAACGGCCAGTACCCCCACAACCAGGGGTACTAGACGCCCAGGGGGGCGCGGGGTACCGCGGAGCCGCTCAGAAACCCCGAGTGCGCTTCGCTGCCCTGCGCCCCGCCATGGAGCCCCCCGGGACCCGCAGGAACAGCCGCGAGATCTCCGAGCCCAGATTGACCCCGATCGCGATCGCCATGGCCAGGGACGCCGCCGTGGCCAGCGACACCAGCCCCTTGTCCACCTCGTTCTGCGCGATCGACAGCAGCCCGAAGTAGGTGGCGGAACCCGGCAGCAGCGGCCCGATCGCCGCGGTCGTGTAGGGCAGGGCGGACGCGAACCGGAACCGCGACAGCAGCTGGCCGAACAGCCCCACGAGCCCCGCCGCCACGGCCGTGGAAGCCACCGGCGACAGCCCGCCGGCGTAGTGCAGCGCCCCGTACACCGACCAGGCGACACCGCCGTTCAGCGTCACGGCCAGCACGGTGGACCGTTCCTGCTGAAGCAGCACCGCGAAGGTCAGCGACAGCAGCATCGACGCGCCGATCTGCCACAGCGGCCGCTCGGAGACGTTCAGCGCCGCGTCCGGGTTGAGCTTGGCCCCCAGGTTCACCCCGAAGTACAGGATCACCAGCACCCCGGCGACGATCCCCACGAAGAAGTACATGACCTCCAGCAGGCGCGCGGACGCGGTGATGTAGAAGCCGGTCAGGCCGTCCTGCACACCCGCCACCAGGGCCCGCCCCGGCAGCAGCGCGAACAGCCCACCGGTGATCACGGCGGACGCCTTCGCGTCCACGTGCGCCAGGTTCAGCGCGACCCCTATCGCGGCCGGAGGCATCGCGGCCACCGTGAACTGGTAGAACTCCGGCAGCCCCCGCCCCGCGCACAGCCAGGCCAGCCGGTCGCCGAGCATGGCGCCCATCGCGGCGGCGATGAACACGATCAGGTCACCGCCGACCAGCACCGAGGCCGCGCCCGCCAGCAGCCCGCTCGCCGAGGTCAGCACCCACGTCGGATACGGGTGCCGGTTGCGCCGGATCTCCGCCAGCCGCCGGTAGGCCTCCTCCAGGGAGAGGTGGTTCTCCGGGTCGCTGAGGTCGTCGACCAGCCGGAACACGGCCGCGAGCCGGGTGTAGTCGGTCCCGCGCCGCCGTACCGTCCGCGCCGCCGAGACCGGGTCGTCCACCAGGGACGGCTGGTAGGAGATCGACAGCAGGGTGAAGGTGACGTTCGGCTCGCAGCGGTCCAGGCCGTAGGAGCGGCAGACCGCGAACATGGCCGCCTCGACGTCCTCCGCGCCCTCGCCGCCCGCCAGCAGCAGCTCACCGATACGCAGGGTCAGGTCGAGCACGCGCGGGACGGCCGGACCCTCCTCCTCGGCCCGCGGGGCCCGCTCCGGAGCCGGCCGCTCCGCCACCGGCATCCGCAGCATGGTGCGCATCCGGTCCTGCCACGGCACGTTCTTGGTCAGGCTGACCGCGGGCATACCGGACGCCGGGGTGAACGCCGGGGGAGCGTCCCTGGAGTGGTACGTCCGCGGCGTGCTGAACGCCGACCCCTCCGGTTCGGCGGGCGGGCCCGACGGCGTGTCCATGCCGTCCGGGAGCGCGAACTCGGAGGTCGTCTCGGGGTCGGGGCCGCCTCTGGGGACGGCCAGCCCCCGGGGGATGGCGAATTCGGATGTGATCTCGGGGTCGAACGTGCTGGTCGCCTCGTCCGACCGCGGCTTGCGGTCCTCCGCCTCCGTCACTTGCGCAGAGCTCCCTGTACGACACCTCAAGGCCAGGCCACAGTATGCGCACAACAACACGACGGGCCGCACGCGTGCGCGTGCGGCCCGTTCGTGGACTGGGGGCTCAGTGGCCGCCCTGGTCCTTGAAGCGCTTGTAGGAACGCTCGATCTCGGCCTCGGCCTCGGTGCGGCCGACCCAGTCGGCGCCCTCGACGGACTTGCCGGGCTCCAGGTCCTTGTAGACCTCGAAGAAGTGCTGGATCTCCAGGCGGTCGAACTCCGAGACGTGGTGGATGTCGCGCAGGTGCTCCTGGCGCGGGTCCGTCGCCGGAACGCACAGCAGCTTGTCGTCGCCGCCGGCCTCGTCGGTCATCCGGAACATGCCGATCGCGCGGCACTTGATGAGGCAGCCCGGGAAGGTCGGCTCGTCCAGGATGACCAGCGCGTCCAGCGGGTCGCCGTCCTCGCCGAGGGTGTTCTCGACGAAGCCGTAGTCGGTCGGGTAGGCGGTCGAGGTGAAGAGGCGACGGTCCAGGCGGATCCGACCGGTCTCGTGGTCCACCTCGTACTTGTTCCGCGAACCCTTCGGAATCTCGATCGTGACGTCGAACTCCACCGGTGGCTCCTCCATGATCAGCACATAGTTCTGGTGATTAAGTGTCCCTCACGCAGGTGTGTGATCGCGAAAGGGGCTGGTGGTCGTGCCGGAGCTGAGGCCTTGGCGGGCCGCGGGACCGCGGCTGGCACGGATCGCGGGCGCCGTACGACCGCGTCTCGCACGGGCCGTCACGGCCGCACGACCCCGTGTCGCTCGGCTCGGCCGAGCCGTCTCGACGCAGGTCACAAGGCCGAAGACCTGGCAGTACACCACCGGCGCCGCCACCGCGGGCCTCGCGCTGGCCGTCGGGGTGGTGACCGCCGCCGGTCCCTGGGACTCCTCGGGTCAGCGTACGGCCGAGCGCGACCTGGCAGCCGCCCGGGACCACACGGGTGGCGCAGATCACGGTCGTAGATCCGCTACGGCGGCCGAGGCGCCCCGACCCGCTCCGAGTGCGGCAGCCGTTCTCACCGGCCTCGGCAAAGTCACCGGCGGGCCGCGGTCCACCGTCGGCACCAAGGCCCTGGCCGGAGTCCTGGACCCGCTCCTGGACGCCCCCGGACTCGGCGCCCGCCGCGCCGCCGCCGTCGTGGACGTGACCACCGGGGAGCGCCTGTACGGCGCCGGCGACGGCACCGCGCTCACCCCCGCCTCCACCACGAAGATCGCCACCGCGGCGGCCGCCCTGTCCGCCCTCGGCCCCGACCACCGCCTCACCACCCGCACCGCCCTGGAACCCGGCACCGGCGAACTCGTCCTCGTCGGCGGCGGCGACCCCACCCTCACCGCCCGCGAGGACGCCGACGGCAACGCGAGCCTGCGCACCCTCGCGAAGGACACGGCCGCCGCCCTGAGGAAGGACGGCGTGCGCGAGGTGACCCTGTCGTACGACACCACCCTCTACGCGGGCGACGAGGTCCACCCGATCGGGGTCAACGACAACCTCGCCGAGGTCACCGCCCTGATGGCCGACGAGGCCCGCACCGACGACTCCGACCGCGGCCCGGCCCCCCGGGTGAGCGACCCGGCGGCCGACGCGGCCCGCACCTTCGGCGACCTGCTCGCCGGACACGGCGTCAAGACGTCGTCGCCGGGCCCCTCCAAGGCGACCGCCCGCGCCGAGACGCTCGCCGAGGTCTCCTCCCCGCCGCTCGCGGCACTCGCCGAACGGATGCTCACCAACAGCGACAACGACATCGCCGAGGCCCTCGCCCGGCACACCGCCCTCGCCACCGGCGAGCGCCCCGACTTCGACGGCGCGGGCCGCGCGATCCACGCCGAGCTCAAGAAGCTCGGACTGCCCGTGAAGGGCGCCGACTTCAAGGACGGCAGCGGCCTCGACCGCGACGACCGCCTCACGGCCCGCCTGCTGACGGCCCTGCTCGCCAGGTCCGGCGACCCCGCCCACCCCGAACTCCGCCCGATCCTGACGGGCCTGCCCGTGGCGGGCTTCACCGGCACCCTGGCCGGCCGCTACACGGACGGCGCGGCCGGCCTCGTACGGGCCAAGACCGGCACCCTGACGGGCGTGAACGCCCTGGCCGGAACCGTCGTGGACCGGGACGGCCATCTGCTGGCCTTCGCGTTCCTGGCGGCCGACACGACGGACCCCGGGGCGGCCCAGGCGGCGCTCGACGCGGCGGCGAACGCCCTCGCGGCGTGCGGATGCGCCTGACCGAGCCCGCACCCGACCCCGCGGGCGGGCGGCCGCGACGCCCTGCCCCCGGCGGCGGCGCTCACGTACGGTTGACGCATGACGAGCATCGGTGGTGCCGCAACTCCTGGGATGGTCGACTGGAATCTCGCGGTGGCGACCGCGACCCGGCTCGTACGGCCGGGACCGGAGGTCAGCCGTGACGAGGCCCGTGCCGTCGTCGCGGAGCTGCGCCGGCACGCCAAGTCCTCGGAGGAACACGTCCGGGGCTTCACCCGGCTGGGCACCGAGGACACCCACGACACCCCCGTCCTCGTCGTCGACCGGCCGGGCTGGGTCCGGGCCAACGTCGCCGGGTTCCGCGAACTCCTCAAGCCGCTCCTCGACAAGATGCAGGAGCGCCGCAGCGACTCGCCCGGCGGAGCGGTCCTCGGCACCGTCGGCGGCAAGGTGACGGGCGTCGAACTCGGCATGCTGCTGTCGTTCCTGGCCTCCCGGGTCCTCGGCCAGTACGAGACCTTCGCCCCCGCCACCCGCGACCTGCCCGCCGGGGCGAACGGCGGCGGCCGGCTGCTGCTGGTCGCGCCGAACATCGTGCACGTGGAGCGTGAACTCGACGTCCAGCCGCACGACTTCCGTCTGTGGGTGTGCCTGCACGAGGAGACCCACCGCACCCAGTTCACGGCCGTGCCTTGGCTGCGGGACCACCTGGAGGGCGAAATCCAGTCGTTCCTGGGGGAGACCGAGGTCGACCCCATGACGGTGCTGGAGCGGGTCCGCGAGGCCGCGCAGTCCCTGGCCGGCGGCCGGCCCGAGGGCGAGGAGGAGGACGGCGGCCGTTCCTTCGTCGAGATCGTGCAGACCCCGGCCCAGCGCGAGATCCTCGGCCGGCTCACCGCGGTGATGTCCCTGCTGGAGGGGCACGCGGACTTCGTCATGGACGGTGTCGGCCCGGACGTCGTGCCGTCCGTCGCCGAGATCCGCGAGAAGTTCCAGCAGCGGCGGGCCAAGGGCGCGTCCCGACTGGACCTGGCGCTGCGCAAACTGCTCGGCCTGGACGCCAAACTCCGCCAGTACCGCGACGGCGAGCGCTTCGTGCGGGCCGTCGTCGACGAGGTCGGCATGGACGGCTTCAACCGTGTGTGGACCTCACCGAACACCCTCCCGACCAAGGCGGAGATCGCCAAACCGGCGGACTGGGTCGCGCGGGTGCACCGAAAGGCCGAGTCGTGAACCCCTGGAGACGGTCGTGAACCGAATCCGGCCGACGGCAGGCGAACGCCCCTCCAATCACCCGTCCGAGGGACCGTGAGCCATGCGTAGGCGTGCAATGCTCGGGGAACCGCCCGCTTCTGTCACCATCTACACACTCTGAGTGACCGGACTCGGGCTCACCCCCCGAAATTTCATGAAGGGAACCGGACATGGGTCCCCATCCTGCGGTCGCGGCGATACGCCTGGCGGTCCGCCGCGTCCTCCACGACATCCTCACCACCCACCCGTCCACCACCGCCCCCGAACCCCTCCAGCCTCTCGATCCCTCCCCCGGCCTGTCCGCGCACGAGCGCCGGCCGTCGCCGCTCGTGCTCGTGGCGTGCTCCGGCGGCGCCGACTCGATGGCCCTCGCCTCCGCCCTGGCGTTCGAGGCCCCCAAGCTCGGCATCCGCGCCGGCGGTGTCACCGTCGACCACGGTCTCCAGCCCGGCTCCGATCTGCGCGCCGGGGAGGTCGTCCTGCGCTTGCGCGAACTCGGCCTGGATCCCGTCGAGTCGGCCGCCGTCACCGTGGGCCGCGCCGGCGGGCCCGAGGCCGCCGCCCGGGACGCCCGCTACGCCGCCCTGGACTCCGCCGCCCAGCGCCTCGGCGCCACCGCGATCCTGCTCGGCCACACCCGCGACGACCAGGCCGAGACGGTCCTGCTCGGCCTCGCCCGCGGCTCCGGTATCCGCTCCCTGTCCGGCATGGCCGCGGTCTCGGGGGCCGACGGCCGCTACCGGCGCCCCTTCCTGGAGCTGGACCGGCAGACCGCCCGCCGGGCCTGCATGGTGCAGTCGCTGCCCGTCTGGGACGACCCGCACAACGCCGACCCCGCCTACACCCGCTCCCGGCTGCGTCACGAGGGACTGCCCGCCCTGGAGAAGGCGCTCGGCAAGGGCGTCGTGGAGGCACTCGCCCGTACGGCCCAACTGTCCCGCGACGACGCCGACGCGCTCGACGCCTGGGCCAGCCAGGCCGACCCCTCCGTGCGCGACGCCACCGGGCTGCTGGAGTGCGCCAAGCTCTACGCCCTCCCGCCCGCCGTACGGCGCAGGATCCTGCGCCGCGCCGCCATCGAGGCGGGCGCTCCGGCGGGCTCGCTGTTCGCCCGGCACATCGAGGAAGTCGACCGGCTGATCACCGGATGGCGCGGTCAGGGGGCCATCAATCTCCCCGGCAAAGTCGTCGCCCAGCGTCAGGGTGGCAGACTGGTGATCCGGCAAGGCTGAATCCTCGCCCGTCGGTCCCCGCTGTGGGGGTCCGGGGTGGGCAGCCGGTGGGACGACCGAAAGTGATGCGGGTGGACGCGAACGACATGGGTGCCGACCTTCAGCAGGTACTCATCACCAAAGAAGAGATCGACGCGAAGCTGGTCGACCTGGCCGCGAAGATCGACGCGGAGTACGCGGGCAAGGACCTGCTGATCGTCGGTGTGCTCAAGGGCGCGGTGATGGTCATGGCCGACCTCGCCCGGGCGCTGTCCACCCCCGTCACCATGGACTGGATGGCCGTGTCCTCCTACGGCGCGGGCACCCAGTCCTCCGGCGTGGTGCGGATCCTCAAGGACCTCGACACCGACATCAAGGGCCGGCACGTCCTGATCGTCGAGGACATCATCGACTCCGGCCTGACGCTGTCGTGGCTGCTGTCCAACCTCGGCTCCCGCGAGCCGGAGTCGCTCAAGGTCTGCACCCTGCTGCGCAAGCCGGACGCGGCCAAGGTCGCCATCGACGTCGAGTGGGTCGGCTTCGACATCCCCAACGAGTTCGTCGTGGGCTACGGCCTCGACTACGCCGAGAAGTACCGCAACCTCCCGTTCGTCGGTACGCTCGCGCCTCACGTCTACGGCGGCTGAAGCACGGCCGACGCCGCGCGCCCGGCCCGGCACTGAGCCACAAGGGCGACGCCGGTAGGACCATCGGGAACCCCAGCACGGTTCGCGCCGTTGGAGCATGCAGAGACGGGATTGCCAGCCGTCCCCTGCGGCTTCGGGCAACAATGCTGGGGTACCGTCAGAAGAACTGTCTTATCAAACTCACTATGGCAGGAGGGACGGGGCGGCTCCGCTCCGTATGGATGGACGTGAAGCGATACTTCCGTGGGCCGGTCATGTGGATCGTGCTGGCCGTCCTTGCCGTGGTCGTGTTGATGCAGGTCGTCGGCTCGTCCGGTGGCTACAAGACGGTGGACACCGGCCAGGTCGTCCAGGCGATCAATGACAACAAGGTCGAGTCGGCCAAGCTGACCACCGGCGACGAGCAGACCATCAAGGTCCAGCTCAAGGACGGCGTAAAGATCGAGGACAGCTCGAAGATCCAGGCGAGCTACATCGGCGATCAGGGTGTGACCATCGCCAGCACCCTGCAGGCGAAGTTCCAGGACAAGCAGATCCCGGACGGTTACACGGTCTCGCCGACCAAGCAGAACGCCTTTGTGAGCATCCTGCTCTCGCTGCTGCCCTTCGTTCTCATCGTCGTCGTGTTCCTGTTCCTGATGAATCAGATGCAGGGCGGCGGCTCCCGAGTGATGAACTTCGGGAAGTCCAAGGCCAAGCTGATCACCAAGGACACCCCCAAGACGACGTTCGCCGACGTCGCCGGTTCGGACGAGGCGGTCGAGGAACTCCACGAGATCAAGGAGTTCCTCCAGGAGCCCGCCAAGTTCCAGGCCGTCGGCGCCAAGATTCCCAAGGGCGTACTCCTGTACGGCCCTCCCGGCACCGGCAAGACCCTGCTCGCGCGCGCTGTCGCGGGCGAGGCGGGCGTGCCGTTCTACTCGATCTCCGGTTCCGACTTCGTCGAGATGTTCGTCGGTGTCGGTGCCTCCCGGGTCCGTGACCTGTTCGAGCAGGCCAAGGCGAACGCCCCGGCGATCGTCTTCGTCGACGAGATCGACGCGGTCGGCCGCCACCGCGGCGCCGGCCTCGGCGGTGGTCACGACGAGCGCGAGCAGACCCTGAACCAGCTGCTCGTCGAGATGGACGGCTTCGACGTGAAGGGCGGCGTCATCCTGATCGCCGCCACGAACCGGCCCGACATCCTCGACCCGGCGCTGCTGCGTCCCGGCCGTTTCGACCGGCAGATCGCGGTCGACCGTCCGGACATGCAGGGCCGTCTGGAGATCCTCAAGGTCCACCAGAAGGGCAAGCCGGTCGCGCCGGACGTCGACCTCTCGGCCGTCGCCCGCCGTACGCCCGGCTTCACGGGTGCCGATCTGTCCAACGTCCTGAACGAGGCCGCCCTGCTGACGGCCCGCTCGGACAAGAAGCTGATCGACAACCACATGCTCGACGAGGCCATCGACCGCGTCGTGGCGGGCCCGCAGAAGCGGACCCGGATCATGTCGGACAAGGAAAAGAAGATCACCGCGTACCACGAGGGCGGCCACGCCCTGGTCGCGGCGGCCTCCCCGAACTCCGACCCGGTGCACAAGATCACGATCCTGTCCCGGGGCCGTGCCCTCGGCTACACGATGGTCCTGCCGGACGAGGACAAGTACTCGACCACGCGCAACGAGATGCTCGACCAGCTCGCCTACATGCTGGGCGGCCGCGCGGCCGAGGAACTGGTCTTCCACGACCCGACCACGGGTGCCGCGAACGACATCGAGAAGGCCACCACCACGGCCCGCGCGATGGTCACGCAGTACGGCATGACCGAGCGTCTGGGCGCGATCAAGTTCGGCGGCGACAACACCGAGCCCTTCCTCGGCCGTGAGATGGCCCATCAGCGCGACTACTCGGAAGAGGTCGCCGCGCTGGTGGACGAGGAGGTCAAGAAGCTGATCGAGACGGCGCACAACGAGGCCTGGGAGATCCTGGTCGAGAACCGCGACGTCCTCGACAACCTGGTCCTCGCGCTGCTGGAGCGGGAGACGCTGGGCAAGGAGGAGATCGCCGAGATCTTCGCCCCCATCGTCAAGCGCCCGCCCCGGCCCGCCTGGACCGGCTCCTCCCGGCGTACGCCGTCCACCCGTCCGCCGGTGCTCTCCCCCAAGGAGCTCGCCCTGACGAACGGCGCCAACGGCTCGACCCCGGCGATCAGCACCGCCAAGTCGGCCCTCCCCGAGCCCGCCCCGGTGGCGGAGCCGGCGCCCGAGGAGCGGCCCGAGAGCTGAGTACCGGCTCCGGTCCTCGGACCGGGCCCGGAATGGATGCCGCGCCCCCCTGGTTCTAGCCTGGGGGGCGCGGCATTTCGCATGCCCGCAGTTCAGACGCGTGCCCCACGCGCGCCACCCGCAGAGGAACGAGGCACCACATGACCGACCCGGTGACGCTGGACGGCGAGGGCCGCATCGGCGAGTTCGACGAGAAGCGCGCCGAGAACGCCGTACGCGAGCTGCTGATCGCGGTCGGCGAGGACCCGGACCGCGAGGGGCTCAGGGAGACGCCCGGCCGGGTGGCTCGGGCGTACAAGGAGATATTCGCGGGGCTGCGGCAGAAGCCGGAGGACGTGCTGACGACGACCTTCGACCTCGGGCACGACGAGATGGTCCTGGTGAAGGACATCGAGGTCTACAGCACCTGTGAGCACCATCTGGTGCCGTTCCGGGGCGTGGCGCACGTGGGGTACATCCCGGCGACCACCGGCAAGATCACGGGGCTGTCCAAGCTGGCGCGGCTCGTCGACGTCTACGCGCGCCGTCCCCAGGTGCAGGAACGACTCACCACGCAGATCGCGGACTCCCTGATGGAGATCCTGGAGCCGCGGGGCGTGATCGTGGTCGTGGAGTGCGAGCACATGTGCATGTCGATGCGGGGCATCCGCAAGCCCGGTGCCAAGACCCTCACCTCGGCGGTGCGCGGTCAGCTGAGGGACGCGGCCACCCGCAACGAGGCGATGAGCCTGATCATGGCGCGCTGAGGGCGGCCGTCGTGAGCGCCCGGTCAGAAGGACCCTAGGCGGCGGGTGCCGCCCCGGTGCCGTTGTGCTCGTCGTCCTCCGGGAGCTTGCAGACGCGCTCCAGGAAGATGGCCGCCGCTATCACGGCGATGCCCGCGACGACCGAGAAGCCGGCGTAGATGGCCTGGTCGCGGCGGGCGGGGATGTCCAGGGACTCCAGCAGGAAGACGCCTGTGCCGCCGTACATGCCGGCGACGAGCGCGGCGACCAGGGCGCTGGCCTGGCCGAAGACGACCGCGCGGGCCGCCATCAGCGGGTCGACGCCCTTGGCTCCGGGGCGGCGCTCCCGCTGGGCCTTGAGACGGGCCCGCAGGGAGAGCGCCGTGGCCAGCAGCACGACGGCGATCAGGGCGAGCACGACGGGCGCGGCCAGGGGGACGCTCGGCAGGGTCCCGACCGAGTTCCACAGGCGGGCACCCGCCCAGGACAGGACGCCCGCCACCACGAACACTCCGGCCAGCACCCTGATGCGCAGCTCTTTCACGGCGTCCCTTCAGCTCCCCCGCTCCCACGGACTGTGGTCGTCTCGACCTTAACGACTACTCGGGCAGTCGGAGTTCCAGGTCGCCGCGGGCGGTGACGCCCTCACGGGTGACGGTGGAGAGCAGGTCGGCGACGGCGCCGCGGCCGGGCAGCCGGGCCTCGGGGTCCAGGTCGTGCCACGGGGCCAGGACGAAGGCGCGTTCGTGGGCGCGCGGGTGGGGGAGGGTCAGCGCCGGGTCGTCGGAGACGACGTCGGCGTAGGCGACGATGTCGACGTCGAGGGTGCGCGGGCCCCAGCGCTCGTCCCGGACGCGGTGGAAGGCCTCCTCGACCGCCTGGCCCCGCTCCAGCAGCGAGGACGGCGGCAGGGTCGTCTTCAGGACCACGACGGCGTTGAAGTAGGACGGCTGGCTGCCGGGCGCCACGCCCCAGGGCTCCGTCTCGTAGACCGGGGAGACGCCTTTGACGCGGACGCCGGGGGTGTCCTCCAGGGCGTCGATGGCGCCCTGGAGCGTCTCCAGGCGGTTGCCGAGGTTCGAGCCGAGGGAGATCACCGCGCGCTGCGGGTTGTGCAGGGTGGTGTCGGCGGCGTCGACCTTCTCCACGACGGACGCGGGTACCGGCTGGACGGTCGGGTCGCTCTGACCCTCGGTGAAGGACGCGGTCATGCTCGGCTCCGGGTGATGGTGACGGTCACGTCGTCGAAGGGGACCGTGATCGGCGCGTCGGGCTTGTGGACGCGGACCTCGACCTCCTGGACCCCCTCGTGCCCCAGACAGGTCCGGGCGATGCGTTCGGCGAGCGTTTCGATGAGGTTGACCGGCTCCCCCTCGACCACGGCGACGACCTCCTCGGCGACGATGCCGTAGTGCACGGTCTTCGCCAGGTCGTCGTCCGCGGCGGCCGGGCGGATGTCCAGGCCCAGCACCAGGTCCACGATGAAGGTCTGGCCCTCCTCGCGCTCCTTGGGGAACACCCCGTGGTACCCGCGGGCCTTCAGGCCGCTCAGCGCGACACGATCCACGCGAATCACTCCTGCAATCGTCGGTAGCGGCCGGTCCGTGCCGTGTGCGGGCGGCACACCGGCCTCGGACGAATCTACCCGCGGGCACTGACAGAGCCGTCGCACGGGGGCGGCGGCCCGGCCCGGTGCCGGAGGCTTCACCAGGTGTTTCCCCTGGGGAACCCGGCGGCTCACGGGTCGGTAGCCGCCCCTACCCGGGTGGCGTGAATCCAACCCCGTGTTGGTCCCTGTGGGGGCCTTGCCGCCAGGTGCGCCGGGTCGTCCGCTCAGGAGGGTGAACCCTCGTCGTCCTCCTGGTCGGTCTCGGTCAGGACCGGCGAGGCGTGGTGGGACCAGACCTTCCAACCCGCGGGGGTCCGCCGGAAGACGTTGGTGGCGACCACGAGCTGGCCGACGAGCGGACCCAGCTCCTCACCGCCCTCGGGCGCCGGGCCGCCGCTGAGGATGTTCTCGGTGCAGGTCACCACCGCGGTGTCGCCGGTGACGGAGACCCGCAGATCGGTGAGGAAGAACTGGATGTACTCCGTGTTCGCCATGATCAGCGCGTACGACCTGAGAACCTCGCCGCGGCCGGTCAGCACCGGCCAGCCGGGGTGCACGCAGGAGATCACCCCGGTGTCCGCGGGGTCGTGGTACGTCTCGTCGACGCCGAGGTCGGCCGGGGCGAGCCAGAGCGAGGACAGTTCCTCGAAGTCGCCGCGCTCCATGGCCTCGTAGAAGGCGGTGTTCGCCGCCTCCACCTGCTCGACGTCGGTGTGCGGGGCGCTCACCGGGCTCCTTCCGCGGTGCGCTCGTCGTCCCGTGCTCCCTGTACGGCGCGGGCGACCCGTACCGCGTCCGCCGTCGCGCGGACCTCGTGGACCCGTACCGCCCAGGCGCCGGCGTGGGCGGCGAGGGCGGAGACCGCCGCCGTGGCCGCGTCGCGCTCCCGGGCGGGCGGTGGCGCGCTCCGCGGACCGGCGAGGACCCGGCCGAGGAAACGCTTGCGGGAGGCGGCGACCAGCAGCGGGTGGCCGAGGCCGAGCAGCCGGTCGAGGTGGGCGAGGAGCACGAGGTCGTGCTCGGCGTCCTTGGAGAAGCCGAGGCCGGGGTCGACGACGACGCGGTCGGGCGCGATGCCGCCGGCGAGGACGGCCTCCACGCGCGCGTGGAGTTCGCCGACGACCTCGGTGACGACGTCGGCGTAGACGCCCTTGACGTTGCCGCCCTCCAGGAAGCCGCGCCAGTGCATGACGACGAAGGGGGCGCCGGCGTCGGCGACGACCGGGATCATCGCCGGGTCGGCGAGGCCGCCGCTGACGTCGTTGACCAGGGCGGCGCCGGCCGCGAGGGACTGTTCGGCGACGCGGGCGCGCATGGTGTCCACGGAGACGGTGACGCCCTCGGAGGCGAGGCCGCGGACGACGGGGATGACGCGCTTGAGCTCCTCGGCCTCGTCGACGCGGGTGGCGCCGGGGCGGGTGGACTCGCCGCCGACGTCGATCAGGTCGGCGCCCTCGGCGACCAGGGCGAGGCCGTGCTTGACGGCCGCCGTCGTGTCGAACCAGCGGCCGCCGTCGGAGAAGGAGTCGGGGGTGACGTTCACGACCCCCATGACCGCGCAGCGGTCCCAGTCAGGAAGGCCTGCCACGGGCCCGCGTCCGCTCTGCTTGCTCATACGTTCAGCGTAGGCCCCGGGCGGGGGCGCGCAGGTCCCGCGGTGGGGCTTGGGAGGGGGAGACGGCGCGGGGGTCGCGGCCGGCCGCGAGGGTCCGGTGGGTGGTGGCGATCAGACGGGTGCCGTCGGCGGGGGCGGCGATCCGGCGGCGGGCCACGGGGAGGCACGGCGGGTGACGGTGGTGGTGGCCGTGTCGCGCCGGCGTGCGGTGCCGCACCGGTGTGCGGTGACGCGCCAGCGGGCGGTGACGCGCCAGCGGGCGGTGGCGCGGCGCACGCGGGTCGGTTCGGGTTCGCCGAGGTCATGGACTGGTCGGGCCGGGGTTCCGTAACCGGCTCGCCCGATGCGTGCGGCCGTCCGGCGCGCCCTTCGCATCGCGCGGCCGGCGAGAGGGAAATCCGCGCCGCCCACCACCTCCCCGTCGCCCGGTGGGAGGGCGTCCAGGCCGGTCTCGCGGTGCCAGACCTCGCCGCCGGTCCCGGAGCAGCCCGTGACGGCGGGCGTCCAGGAGCGGGCCCGGGCCACGTCCATGAACCGCTCGATGGCGCCCGGCCACGCCTCGGCGTCGCCGATCGGGTCGCCCTCGGCGAGCATCACTCCGGAGACGACGCGGTAGACCACCGCCGCCCGGCCGCTCGGTGAGAAGACGACAGCGGCGTCCCGGCGGGGCGCGGCACGTCCGCCGTGCCGCTCCAGCAGGGCCCTCAGACGAGCCGTGTCGTCCTCGGTCGGACGGGCGGCAGGGCGCCCGGGGCGCAGGGCGAGGTGGACCGTGGTGACGACGGTGAGCAGACCGAGGGCGCCCAGCGAGCAGGCGACGGTCCAGGCGGTCGTACCCCGGTAGTCGACCGGGCCCTCGAAGCCGAACAGGCCGTACAGGACGTGGGTGATGCGGTCCGCGAGGCTCGGGTCGCCGACCAGGGTCCCCGGATGGACGCTGACGATGACGAGCCCGAGTGCGAGCGAACCGGCCCCCATGAGGACGAGGTTGGCGAGCGCGCGCCAGCGGCTGCGGGGGCCGGGCAGCGCCGTGAACCGGTCGCGGTGACGCAGCAGCGCGGCCAGCAGGGCCAGCGGGACCACGGTGCCCAGCAGGGAGGGGCGGTGGGCGAGCTGGGCCGCGGCGCCGGCCGGGAGCAGGACCGCCGCCGCCCGCCACGCCCGGCGCTCGCCGCGCCGCAGTCCGGGCGCGAGCAGCAGCAACAGCACGCCCGCGCCGAGCGAGAGGGCCGCCGCGAACGGGCCGAGCGTCCCGGGGAGTATCTCGGCGAGCGGGCGCACCCTGCCGTGCCGGAGGTGGGGGAAGACGCCGGACACGATGTCCAGGGCGCCTGCGAGGGCGCAGGCCCGTCCGACGACGAGGGGCACCGCCTCGGGGCGCGGGCCGCGCGGGAATCGGCGCGGGCCGCGCCGTCGCCGGGGACTCCCGCCCGCCGTATCCGCATCAGTCCTGACAGACATCGCATCCTGTGGTTCCGTCGATTCGGGCATCCGGCGACATTGCGCCCTCTAGGACGGTGGCTCGGGGGCAGTGGTTCACTCGCCGCGCCGAAGCCGTGTCCAGGGCGGGGGAAAGATCCGGGCAAGTCCCCTGCCGGATTGGTCCGGTGGCGCCCGCCGTGCGTCGGCCGACGCGCCGTCAGCGGCATTTCGGCGCCCCTCACGGATCGCGCCGGTCATGGTCGAAAGGGGCCGTTAAACCATTTAATGATCTTGTTCTGACCGGTGAATTCGATGAACGCCAGGGGATGGCTGGGTTTTTACGGGGCGGGGCTCCAAGATTCGCCTACGCGCGGTAAGTTTCTGGCCATGCCACGTGGACGTCACCGCCATTCGCCGCCTCTGCACAAGATGCTGCCCCTGTCGGCCATCGCGGGTGTCTCCGTCGTCTGTGCGCTCGGCCCCTGGGCGTTCTCGGAGCCGATGGTGCTCCGGGGCCTGGCCGCGGCCGCCGCCGCGACGGCGATCCTCGGCGCGGTCGTCATGCGCCGCTGGGACACCCAGGCCGGAAAGCGCGTCGCCGACCTGACTCGCGCGCGTGCGAGTGACGAGTGGCGTTTCGAGGAACGGGTCGCCGAACTGGAGACCGATCTCGACGAATCGCGTGAACTGCGCGGCAAGCTGGAACAGCGACTGCGTGCCAAGCGCGCGGAACTCGCCGGACTGCGCAATGAGCACGCCGCTCTGCTGCGCCGGTACGCCACCGCCGAGACCGAGCGGGCGACCGCCCTGGAGGGGCGCCGGCTGCTGGAGATAGAGACGACGTCGCCCGCGCTGGCGTTGCCGCCCGCGTCGACGCCGGCCGACGAGGAGACCGGGGAGACCGTGGAGACGGCCTCCGAGGCCGTGTCGGAGGAGGCGGGGGCCGTGGCAGCCCCGGCCGCCGAGCACGGCACCGGGACCGACCGGGCGGAGCACGCGGCGGATGAGGCCGAGCAGGCCGGTGAGGCCGAGGCGTCGGCCATCGCGGCCTTCTCGCCCGAGGGTTCGAAGCTGTACCTGCGTGCGAGTGCCGCGCTGTCGAAGTTCGACGGCGCCGTCGAGTCCGCGGACGACGCCGAGTCGGACACCGAGTCCGACACGCGGGCGGACGCCGCGATCGACGAAGCGACCGACATCCCGGCCGACGTCGAGACGGCTGACGAGGCCGACGCCGAGACGGTCGACGACACCGACGGCGAGCCGGAAGCCGACCCGGACGCCGCCCTGGAGGCCGACGCTCCCGAGGAGACCGGCACCGACGACACGCCCGAGACCCTCACGCCCGTACCGGCGGACGACGCGCCGAAGCACGGAGCCTCCGCGAACGTGAGCACGAGCGCGAACGCGAGCACGAGCACGACGGCGGGCACGGACCGCGAGCCCGAGCGCGCCGACCACATGCAGGCGAGCGTCGCCACCCCGGCCCGGGAGTCCGGCGGCACGCGGGCGGAGGTTCCCGCGCAGCACGACGGTTCCTCGCAGGAGAGGGCGGCACGGGCCGCCGCGCAGGAGGACGAGGCGCAGGGGAAGCCCGAGGCGGACGCGCAGGAGCACGGGCACGCGGCCGCCACCACGGGCCGGCCCGCGCTCCCCGCCCCGCAGCCCTCCGGTCACTTCGTGGCGCCCACCGCGGTGGCGGTCGCTCCGACGGCGCCCGTACGGCGCCCGATGGTCGAGGGCGGTTTCGACTTCTTCGGGATGCAGAAGGACGAGGCGCCCGCCGCCCTGGAGGCCGTACAGAACGAGGACCTCGCCGATGTCGTCGGCGAGGAGGCGCTGGCCCTGCACAAGGCCGAGGCCGAGGCGGAGTTCAAGCCGGCCGACGCGGAGTCCCGCGGCATCGGTCAGGTGATCGACCTGACGGCGCACGACGAGACGGAGCACATCGACGTGGAGGGGCTGCGCAGCGCGGTGTCCTGACACCGGAAGCGCGCACCGCACAAACCCGCACCCGCACCGAGGGGCCGGCCTCATGGCCGGCCCCTCGCGTCGTACCCGGGTCGTGCCGCGCGTCGCCTCACGCCATCCAGCGGTCCGGGCGGGCGTCCCGCCGGCCCGTCCGGGACCGTTCGGCCTGGGCGCGCAGCAGCCGTGCGGCCTCCTCGGCGTCCCGCAGCCGCGCGGTGACGGTCTTGTCGGCGCCGGTGTCCACATGCACGTCAGCGATGCCCAGGGCGCGCTGCCAGGGCCCCTGGGCCAGCCGTACGCTCTGCACCTTCGCGTGCGGCACCAGCGCCAGACGCCGCTTCAGCAGCCCCTCGTGCGCGGCGAACACGGCGTCCGTGACGGCCAGGCCGTAGCCCTTCCACCACACCGGTACGTACCAGCGCGCCCGCCGCGGGGACCGGGACAGGGCCGACTCGGGCGGGACGGTCACCCCGGGCAGCACGCGTGCGATGACGGCCTCGGCGACCTCGCGCGGGGCGACCGGCACCAGGACGGAGTTCGACGACCCGGCCACGTCCAGCTCCACCCGTACCCACCCGCGCCGCCGCCACAGCAGCGGCCGTACGACGCGTACGGTCTGCACCCGGCCCGGCGGCACCGTCTCGTGGACGCGGTCCAGCAGCCCGCGGTCGATGCGCAGCCCGTCCGGGGAATCGGCCACCGTCCAGTCGTACTCGGCGACGAACCGGCCCACACTGTTGGCGCCGGCCGCGCCGAGCAGCGGTACCGCGGTGGCGAGCACCGTCCACAGGCTGTGGGTGGCGAACCAGAGCACCGGCGGCACGACCAGGGAGGCGATCAGCGTGCCCCAGGTGGCGCCCGTCAGCAGGAGGGACAGCGCCAGCTCGCGCGGGGGCGTGCGCAGCAGCTCGCGGGCCGGGGCCTCACCGACCTCGTGCGCCGTCTCGGGCGCGAATCCGGCGGCGCGCGCGAGGAGTTCCGCGCGCAGCGCACGAGCCTCGTCCGCGCCGAGGAAGGCCAGTTCGTCCTTCTTGTCCGCGCCGACCACGTCGAGTTTGAGCTTGGCGACACCCGCCACGCGCGCGAGGAGCGGCTGGGTGACGTCGACGGCCTGGATGCGTTCCAGCCGGATGTGCGCGGTGCGCCGGAACACCAGCCCGGTGCGGATGCGCAGTTCGGAGTCGGTCACCGCGAAGTGCGTGAACCACCAGGTGAGGAAGCCGTACAGCGCGGCCGCCAGGAGGGCGCCGGCCAGCGCCAGCAGCAGCACGGTGGTGGTCAGCCGGGTCAGCTGCCGCTGCGCCTGGTCCGGGTCGTGCACCGCCCAGCCGATGACCACGGCCACCGGCGCCCAGGCCCGCCGCAGGGGCGTCACGGGATGCAGCCGCCGCTCCACGACGGGCGGCCTGCGGCGGACGGCGCCCTCGACGCCGGGAGCGGTCACAGCCCCGCCGATCGGGCCTCGCCCAGCTCGGTGAGACGGTCCCGCAGCCGTTCCGCCTCGGCCGGGTCGAGGCCGGGGATGGTGGCGTCGCTCGCGGCGGCCGCGGTGTGCAACTGCACGCTGGCCAGCCCGAAGTGCCGTTCGACGGGCCCGGAGGTGACCTCCACGAGCTGCATGCGCCCGTACGGCACGACCGTCTCCTCGCGCCACAGCACGCCCCGGCTGATCAGCAGGTCGTCGGCGCGCTCGGCGTAGCGCCAGGACCGCCAGTTGCGCTCCAGCATCACCCACCCCCAGGCCGCCGCCGCGAGGGGCAGCAGCGCGAACGCGGCCCAGGCCGGGCCGGCCAGCAGACCGAGCAGGACGCCGAGGCCGGCCGCCAGCAGTCCGAGCCACACCACCAGCAGCAGCCGGCGCATCCGCAGGAGCCTCGGTGGCAGCCCGGTCCAGACCGGCTCGTGCCCCGCTCCGGGCTCGGTCGCGGACCGCCCGTCGAGCGCCGTGTTTTCCTGGCTCCCCGTCTCCATACGGCCAGCCTACGTAGGAGAGACTGTGTCCATGCCTACGACGGAGACCACGGTCGGTATCGGCGGAGCCGCGGAGAGCACCGACATGGTGCTCAACATCGGGCCCCAGCACCCGTCCACGCACGGTGTGCTGCGCCTGCGGCTCGTCCTGGACGGCGAGCGCATCAAGAGCGCCGAGCCGGTGATCGGCTACATGCACCGCGGCGCGGAGAAGCTCTTCGAGGCGCGCGACTACCGCCAGATCATCATGCTCGCCAACCGCCACGACTGGCTGTCGGCCTTCTCCAACGAGCTGGGCGTGGTCATGGCCGTCGAGCGGATGCTCGGCATGGAGGTGCCCGAGCGGGCGGTGTGGACGCGCACCCTCCTCGCGGAGCTGAACCGGGTGCTCAACCACCTGATGTTCCTCGGCTCGTACCCGCTGGAGCTGGGCGGGATCACGCCGATCTTCTACGCCTTCACGGAGCGCGAGGAGCTCCAGCACGTCATGGAGGAGGTCTCCGGCGGGCGGATGCACTACATGTTCAACCGGGTGGGCGGTCTGAAGGAGGACCTGCCCGCCGGCTGGACCACGCGCGCGCGTGGCGCCGTCGCCGACGTGCGCTCCCGCATGGACCGCTTCGACGACCTGGTCGTCGGCAACGAGATCTTCCGCGGGCGCACCCGGGACGTGGGCGTCCTCTCCCCGGAGGCGGCGCACGCGTACGGCGTGAGCGGGCCCATCGCGCGCGCCTCCGGGGTCGACTTCGACCTGCGCCGCGACGAGCCCTACCTCGCGTACGGCGAACTCCAGGACACGCTGAAGGTGGTGACCCGGCGGGAGGGCGACTGCCTGGCCCGGTTCGAGTGCCTGCTGGAGCAGACCCACAACTCCCTCGACCTCGCCGACGCCTGCCTCGACCGGCTCGCGCAGCTGCCGCCCGGGCCGATCAACCAGCGGCTGCCCAAGGTGC
Source organism: Streptomyces sp. NPDC000983 (assembly GCF_040299205.1). Classification (NCBI taxonomy): domain Bacteria; kingdom Bacillati; phylum Actinomycetota; class Actinomycetes; order Kitasatosporales; family Streptomycetaceae; genus Streptomyces; species Streptomyces sp. NPDC000983. The sequence continues at coordinate 213,714 of NZ_JBEPBM010000008.1, forward strand.
TGAAGGCGCCCGAGGGGCACACCTACGCGTGGACCGAGAACCCGCTCGGCATCAACGGCTACTACCTCGTCAGCAAGGGCGAGAAGACCCCGTACCGGCTCAAGCTGCGCTCGGCCTCGTTCAACAACATCCAGGCGCTGGTGGAGCTGCTGCCGGGCACGCTGGTGGCGGACATGGTGGCGATCCTGGGGTCAATGTTCTTCGTGGTCGGGGACATCGACAAGTAGGTCCCGCAGGTCATCGGGCCCCACGGGTCGCAGGAGCCAGCCGAAGTCGCCGAGGCCGCCGGGTGCGGTGAGTTCGGCGGCCTCGCCGGCGCTCGCCAGGGCGCGGACGTAGGCGGCGGGCCGGGTGGAGGCGAGCGCCAGCGGGGGGCGTGCGCCGGTGACGCCGAGGACGCGCAGGGCGCCGCGCTGTGAGGTGAGCCGCGCCCCCGCCTCCTTGCCGCCGCCCGCCGACGCGCAGGCGTCCAGGGCCACATGGGCCGTGATGTCGCAGGACCCGTCCGGTACCGGCGCCGTCTCGCGGCCCTCCCGGAACCCCGTCAGCGTCCCGAACGGGGGGCGTGCGCCCCGCGTGTGCCCGTAGTCGACGGCCACCGCGAGCCCCCGCTCGACGCGGCCGACGGCCGCGGCCCAGGCCTCGTCCCGGGGCCGCCCGATCTCGGCCCGCAGCCCCTCCTGAGCGGCGAGCGGCCACCACCGCGCGAGCCACTCGGCGTCCGCGCCCGTGACCGGCTCCCCGAGCCGCTCGGTCCCGTCGCGCCGCACCAAAACCGTGCGCGGTACGCCCGCGGCGTCGACCTCCGCGACCTCCACGGGCACGTTGTCCAGCCATTCGTTGGCGAAGAGCAGGCCCGTGATCCCGTGCGGCGGCTCCGCGAGCCACTCGATCCGGTGATCGAGGGCGGGCGGCCGCCCGGCCAGCTCCACGGCGTACGCGCGCGTACGTGCGGACACCTCGGCGGGCAGGGCGGCGAGCACCGCGGTGACGAGTTCGCCGCGCCCCGCGGCCATGTCCACGAAGTCGAGCCTGCCGGGCCGCCCGAGCGCCTCGTCGATGTGGCACAGCAGCCGCGCCACGGCCCCGGCGAACAGGGGCGAGGCATGCACGGACGTACGGAAGTGCCCGGCCGGGCCCTCGGGCCTGCGGTAGAAGCCGCGCGGTCCGTACAGCGCCTCCTGAGCCGCCGCCCGCCACCCCTGCCATCCGTCGTCAGCGTCTCGCGTCACGGGCTCAGGCTAAGCGCACAGGGGAACGGCTCCTCCACCTTGGGGAGTACGCCCGACCGCCGCGGATCGGTCCTCCGGTTGACCCCTGCACACGCCACGCTTCCCTACGCTGGGTTACGTGCAGCGCCTCTATGACTTTCTCCGCAGACACCCGACCTGGGTCGACGGCTTCTGGGCCGTCTTCCTGTTCGGGATCACTGTGGTGTCCGGGGCCGTGCAGCAGGAGACGGAGGGCGTCGACCATCCGGTCGCGGCGATCCCCGTCGCGCTGCTGCTCTCCCTGGTGATCGCGCTGCGCCGGCGCGTGCCGGAGCGGATGCTGCTGCTGGCCATCGGGATCGGTGTGGCCCAACTGGTGCTGGACGTCGAGACGATGCCCGCCGACTTCGCGCTGCTGGTCATCACCTACACGGTCGCGGCGACCGGGGCCCGCTGGGCCTCCCGGCTGGCGCTCGGCGTCGGTCTGTGCGCGGCGCCGCTGGCCCAGCTGCGCTGGCCGGAGGACGAGTCCAGCGCCCTGGGCACCGTCGCGATCATGATCTTCACCACGGTGCCGTTCGCGCTCGCCTGGGTGCTCGGCGACTCGATACGCACCCGGCGCGCGTACTTCGCGCAGCTGGAGGAGCGCGCGAGCCGGCTGGAGAAGGAGCGCGAGGCGCAGGCCAAGGTGGCGGTCGCCGCCGAGCGCGCCCGGATCGCGCGCGAGCTGCACGACGTGGTCGCGCACAACGTGTCGGTGATGGTGGTGCAGGCCGACGGCGCCGCCTACGTCCTGGACGCCGCGCCCGACCAGGCGAAGCAGGCCCTGGAGACGATCTCCTCGACCGGCCGCCAGGCGCTCGCCGAGATGCGCCGCCTGCTGGGCGTGCTGCGCACCGGCGAGCACCAGGAGAGCGGGGAGTACGTCCCGCAGCCGGACGTCGAGCAGATCGACGACCTGGTCCAGCAGTGCCGTACCTCCGGACTGCCCGTCGACTTCAAGGTCGAGGGCACCCCGCGCCCACTGCCCAGCGGTGTCGAACTGACCGCGTACCGCATCGTGCAGGAGGCGCTCACCAACACGCGCAAGCACGGCGGGCCCAACGCGGGGGCGAGCGTGCGCCTGGTCTACTTCGACGACGGTCTCGGACTGCTCGTCGAGGACGACGGCAAGGGCGCCCCGCACGAGCTGTACGAGGACGGCGGCGTCGACGGCCAGGGCCACGGGCTGATCGGCATGCGGGAGCGGGTCGGCATGGTCGGCGGCACCCTGGACGCGGGCCCCCGCCCGGGCGGAGGATTCCGCATCAGCGCCCTGCTGCCCCTCAAACCGGCGCACTGAGCCGGCGTGTGCAGCGCATTGACACCTGTAACGGCCGGAAACGACCTGTGACGGCCTGGAACGACCTCGTGTACCGAGACGGAAGAGGACCCCGATGACGATCCGCGTAATGCTCGTCGACGACCAGGTGCTGCTGCGCACCGGGTTCCGGATGGTGCTCGCCGCCCAGCCGGACATGGAGGTCGTCGCGGAGGCGGGCGACGGTGTCGAGGCCCTCCAGGTGCTGCGCGCGACCGCCGTCGACGTGGTGCTGATGGACGTGCGCATGCCGAAGCTGGACGGGGTGGAGACCACCCGCCGGATCTGCTCGGAGCCCGAGCCGCCGAAGGTGCTGATCCTGACCACCTTCGACCTCGACGAGTACGCCTTCTCCGGGCTGAAGGCGGGCGCCTCCGGCTTCATGCTGAAGGACGTGCCGCCCGGTGAGCTGCTCGCCGCCATCCGCGCCGTGCACAGCGGCGACGCGGTGGTGGCGCCGTCGACCACGCGCCGGCTGCTCGACCGGTTCGCGCCGATGCTGCCGAGCACCGGCAGGGAGCCGCAGCACAAGGAGCTGGACCGGCTCACCGACCGCGAGCGCGAGGTCATGGTGCTGGTCGCGCAGGGGCTGTCCAACGGCGAGATCGCGGCCCGGCTGGTGCTGTCGGAGGCGACCGTCAAGACGCACGTGGGCCGCATCCTGACCAAGCTGGGGCTGCGGGACCGGGTGCAGGTCGTGGTCCTCGCCTACGAGACGGGACTGGTGCGGGCCGGCGGCCAGTCCTGAGACGGGCGGCACGCCGGCGGTGGGGCCGGGTGGCGCCCCGACCGGGTGGCGCCCTGTGCTGAAGCCGGGCGGTGCGGGCCCGCGGCTCACCGCAGCAGTGCCTCCAGGAAGTCGCTGCCGAGCCGGGCCACGGCCGTCACGTCCAGCTGGTGCAGCACGTACCGTCCGCGCCGCCGGGTGGTGACCAGGCCCGCTTTCTTCAGCACCCCCAGGTGCCGGGATATCTCGGGCGCGGTCATGCCGTGGATCTGCACCAGCTCGCCGGTGGTGTACGTGCTGCGGGCCAGGTTCCGGCACAGCTGCATCCGCACCGGGTGGGACAGCGCGGTCATCCGCAGCACGAGCTGTTCGACCGAGGGCGGCGAGGAGAGCTCGGGGGAGCCGACCGGGTAGTGCACGACGGGCTGCCAGCCGTACCGGTGCAGCACCATCAGATGCGGCCAGCCCAGGCTGGTCGGCACCATCAGCAGGCTGCGGTCGCGGATGACGGTGTGGCCCTGGCGCAGCTTGTCGATGGTGATCCGGCCGCCGGTCTCGTCGAGCGTCACCGCCGCGGAGACCGACGTCAGGGCCTCCCCCAGCCCCTTGTGCCGCAGCAGGTCGGTCCGGTGCCGGGCGTCGGCGGCGAGCTGGTGCCGCAGCCGGTGCCAGACGTCGGCGAAGAACGCCTCGTCGCAGTCCTCCAGGAACTGCCGCAGCCAGGCCCTGATGCGCGGCGGATCGTCGAGCAGCCGCTTGCTGAAGCGCAGTTGCTGCGGCCCGCGCGCGGCGGCCAGTTCCAGGGCGCGGCGGCCCAGCTCGGCGTTGCCGAGCACCGGGGGGCCCGGGGTGGTGTAGGGCAGCGCGCAGGTGAACTCCAGCGCCGCGTCGACGAACTGCTCGTCCGTCAGCTTGTCCAGCAGGTCGAGGTCCTCGGCGAGGTCGGCTCCGGGCAGGCCCGGCCCGCCGGGGATGCCGGCGCAGGGCAGGAAGAGGTCCGAGAAGGTCGTGCGCCACAGGAAGTCGGCCTCGCACATCCGGTCCGCCAGATGCGGGTCGAGGCCGGCCGTCACGCTCGTCGCCCAGCCCTGGAGGCCCGGGTGGTGGGCCGGTTCGGACAGCGCGTGCAGCGCCATGCCGAGCTCGGCCAGGGGAGAGGGCACGACGGCGACCCTCTCCGGCCGCAGCCCCGCGATGTCGATGCTCAGACTCATGTCCTCATGGTGCACCCGGGCACCGACAACGCCGTCCCCGATTGACGTCCGCCGTCAATCGACGCGACGCCGTCGCCGGACAGGCGCACGCTGGGAGGACCGGGGGAGCCGCGGAGCCTTCCGGATCCCTCCCCGAACCGCGGAGGCGGCGCCATGAGCATCACCCAGCAGTACCTCCTCGACACCTACCGCGCCGGGCTGCACGGCGAACCCGCGCCGCCCGCGCCCGGCACCCATGACGTGCGGGTCCTGCGCGAGGGGCGCGAGTACCGGCGCTTCCGGGCCGTCCTCGCCGGGCGCCCCGTGGGCGGGCGGCTGCGGCGGGCGCTGGGGTGGGGGCCGGGGCGCCGCCGCTGAGAGGTACCGCGGGGAGCGCCCACCGCGCGAGCCGCTCCCCCAGCCGCTCGACGGGCCCCGGAGCCGCCGGGGGAGCCCGTCAGCCGTTCGCCGAGCCCTTCAGTCGCTGGACGAGCCCGTCAGCCGTTCGCCGAGCCCTTCAGTCGCTGGACGAGCCCTTCAGCCGCTCGACGAACTCCGCGACCGCCGTGCGCACGTCGTCGGCTGTCCAGGTCAGGCCCGCCTCGCGCACCTCGATCTCGGTGACCGCGAGCCCCGGCCCGGGGGCGTCCCAGGGGCGGCCGAACAGCAGCGTCCCGGTCTCCTCGGCGTGCCGGACCGCCGCCTCGGCGACGTCGTCGGCGTCGTACGGGAGCCAGAGCTGGAACTCGTTGGTGTGCGGCACCTCGGGGTGGACGCGGGCCCAGGGCACGCCCGCCGCGGCGAAGCCCTCGCGCAGCGCGCCGGCCACCACGCGCGCGTGCCGTACGTGTCCGGGGAGCCTCGGCAGCTCCCGCTCCAGCCCGAGGAGCGCCGACAGCGCGGTCGGGAACTGCTGGAAGACGGTGCCGCCGTACCGGTGCCGCCAGGCCCTCATCTCCTCGCAGAGCCAGGCCGGGCCGGCCACCGCGGCGCCGCCGTAGCCGTCGAGCGACTTGTAGAACGAGACGTAGACGCTGTCCGCGAGGTCCGCGATCTCGTGCAGGGGGCGGTCGAAGTGGACGGTGGACTCCCACAGCCGGGCGCCGTCGAAGTGCACGATCGCGTCACGCACCCGCGCGGCCTCGACCACCTCGGTGAGCTCCTCCCAGGAGGGCAGGAGGAAACCGGCGTCCCGGAGCGGCAGCTCCAGCATCAGCGTCCCGAAGGGCTCGTCGAGGCCGTGCACGTCGTCGGCGGTCGGCTGCCGGGGCCCGCTCGTCACCCGGACCGGGCGCAACCCGCTGACCTGGCTGAAGGCGTTGCGTTCATGCACTTCGGGGTGGGACAGGGCGTGCAGGGCGACGGTCGGGTTCCCGGTCCGGCCCGCCCAGCAGCGCAGGGCGACCTGCTGGGCCATCGTGCCCGTCGGGAAGAACACGGCGGCCTCCTTGCCGAGCAGCCCGGCGACCCTGGTCTCCAGGGCCTCCACCACGCCGTCGCCGTACAGGTCGGCCGGCTCGTCCAGGTCGTGGACGTCCGCCGCGTGCTCCAGCAGCGCCAGCCGTTCCCGGAGCGTGCGCTGGGCTCCCGCGCGCCCCAACGCGCGCCGTGCGTTCCGGGAGGCGCTGTTGCGCCGTTCCCTCAACCGCTTGCGCCGGTCCGCGGCCGTCAACCGCTCCGCCGCCCCCGCGCCCTGCTGTTCCGTCATCTCCGCATCGCTCATGCCCGGATGATTTCGCGCCCCGGCGCCCACGGGCACCCGTATTTCACGCCCGAGCCCGCGCCCCGGTGTACCCGGCCTGCGCACCAGGCCCGCGCCCCACGGCACCATGCCGAGCCCCGGGCCCGCCCCACGCACCCCACGCACCCCACGCACCCGGGAACCCACAGCCTGTGGACAGTCGAGCCCGGCCGAGCCTGTGGACAGCCGAACACCCCTCGAACCGATCGCGTTAACATGACGAGAAATCGTCCGGTACCCGGAGCGGACTGGAACGGGAAGGCCGCCGTCGAGTGAGTACAAGCCAACAGCCAGATCCGAGGGACCGCCCCGCGCGGCTCACCGTGGGCGTCGTCGGCGCCGGCCGGGTGGGCCCCGCGCTCGCCGCGTCCCTCCAGCTCGCCGGGCACCGCCCGGTCGCCGTCTCCGGGGTCTCCGAAGCCTCCCGGCGCCGCGCCGCGCAGCTCCTGCCCGACGTGCCCCTGATGGCGCCCGCCGAGGTCCTGGCCCACGCCGACCTGGTCCTGCTGACCGTCCCCGACGACACCCTGCCCGGCCTGGTCACCGGCCTCGCCGAGACCGGGGCGGTCCGGCCGGGCCAGCTGCTCGTGCACACCTCCGGCCGGTACGGCGCCAAGGTCCTCGACCCCGCCCTGCGCGCGGGCGCGCTGCCGCTGGCCCTGCACCCGGCGATGACCTTCACCGGCACTCCCGTGGACGTGCAGCGCCTGGCCGGCTGCTCCTTCGGCGTCACGGCCCCCGAGGAGCTGCGGCTGGCCGCTGAGGCCCTGGTCATCGAGATGGGCGGCGAACCGGAGTGGATCGCCGAGGAGATGCGGCCGCTCTACCACGCGGCCCTCGCGCTGGGCGCCAACCACCTGGTCACGCTGGTCGCCCAGTCCATGGAGCTGCTGCGCGAGGCCGGTGTCGAGGCCCCCGACCGGATGCTCGGCCCGCTGCTCGGCGCCGCCCTCGACAACGCCCTGCGCTCCGGTGACGCCGCCCTGACCGGCCCCGTCGCGCGCGGCGACGCCGGCACGGTCGCCGCGCACATCACCGAGCTGCGTCGGCACGCGCCGGGGACCGTCGCCGGCTATCTGGCGATGGCCCGCGCGACCGCCGACCGGGCGCTCGCCCACGGACTGCTCAAACCGGAACTCGCCGAAGACCTGCTGGACGTGCTCGCCGACAGCACCGAGGGAGACGCGGGATGACGACCACCCTGCTGCACACGGCCGCCGAACTGTCCGCACGCACGCGTACCGGCCGCCGTGCCGTCGTGATGACCATGGGCGCCCTGCACGAGGGCCACGCCACCCTGGTGCGGTCCGCGCGCGAGCTCGCCGGGCCGGACGGCGAGGTCGTGGTGACGGTCTTCGTCAACCCGCTCCAGTTCGGCGCGGGCGAGGACCTCGACCGCTACCCGCGCACCCTGGAGGCCGACGTCAAGATCGCCGCGGAGGCGGGCGCGGACGTCGTGTTCGCCCCCTCGGTGGACGAGGTCTACCCGGGCGGCGACCCCCAGGTGCGGATCAGCGCGGGCCCGATGGGGGAGCGCCTGGAGGGCGGCGCGCGCCCCGGCCACTTCGACGGCATGCTCACCGTCGTCGCCAAACTGCTCCACCTCACCCGCCCCGACGTGGCGCTCTTCGGCCAGAAGGACGCGCAGCAGCTCGCCCTGATCCGCCGGATGGTCCGCGACCTGAACTTCGGCATCGAGATCGTGGGCGTGCCCACCGTCCGCGAGGACGACGGCCTGGCCCTGTCCAGCCGCAACCGCTACCTCTCGCCCGCCGACCGGCGCACCGCGCTCGCCCTGTCCCAGGCGCTCTTCGCGGGCCAGGACCGGCACGCCGCCCAGGAGGCCCTGCGCGCGCGGGCCCGCGAGGTGCCCGCAACGCACGCGCGTGCCGAGGCGCTCAGCGCCCTCGGGGAGTCCCGGGCCGCCGCCGACGCGCACGCCGTCGCCAAGTCCGCCCCGGGCGGCCCGGCCGCCGTCCGGGCCGCCGCCCGCCTGGTCCTGGACGAGGCCGCCCGGCTCACCCCGCCGCTCGCCCTGGACTACCTCGCCCTGGTCGATCCCTCCGACTTCACCGAGATCCCCGACGACTTCACCGGCGAGGCCGTCCTCGCGGTCGCCGCCCGGGTCGGCTCGACCCGGCTGATCGACAACCTCCCCCTCACATTCGGAACCTTCGGAGCCGCCTCGTGACCAGCACAGGCATACGCCCGCCCGTCGCCCACCACCACCCTCGAACGAGTGCGCTTCGCGCCCGCCCCTGCCTGCACGCCCCCGCCCCCGGGTGGTCCATCGACGCCGACGTCGTGGTCGTCGGTTCCGGCGTCGCCGGGCTGACCGCGGCCCTGCGCTGCGAGGCCGCCGGTCTGACGACGGTCGTCGTCACCAAGGCCCGCCTCGACGACGGCTCCACCCGCTGGGCCCAGGGCGGCATCGCCGCCGCCCTCGGCGAGGGCGACACCCCGGAGCAGCACCTGGCCGACACCCTGGTGGCCGGCGCCGGGCTGTGCGACGAGGACGCGGTGCGGATCCTGGTCACCGAGGGCCCGGACGCGGTGCGCCGGCTGATCGAGACGGGCGCCCACTTCGACGAGTCGGAGGGGGGCGGCCTGGAACTCACCCGCGAGGGCGGCCACCACCGGCGCCGGATCGCGCACGCGGGCGGCGACGCGACCGGCGCGGAGATCTCCCGCGCGCTCGTCGAGGCGGCGCAGGCGCGGGGCGTGCGCACCATCGAGAACGCGCTCGTCCTGGACCTCCTCACGGACGCCGAGGGCCGCACCGCGGGTGTGACCCTGCATGTGATGGGAGAGGGCCAGCACGACGGTGTGGGCGCCGTGCACGCCCCCGCGGTGGTCCTCGCCACCGGCGGCATGGGCCAGGTCTTCTCGGCGACCACCAACCCCTCGGTCTCCACCGGCGACGGCGTCGCGCTCGCCCTGCGCGCGGGCGCGGAGGTCTCCGACCTGGAGTTCGTGCAGTTCCACCCCACCGTGCTGTTCCTCGGCGCCGACGCCGAGGGCCAGCAGCCGCTGGTCTCGGAGGCGGTGCGCGGCGAGGGCGCCCACCTGGTCGACGCCGACGGGGTGCGCTTCATGGTCGGTCAGCACGAACTGGCCGAACTGGCGCCCCGGGACATCGTGGCCAAGGGCATCATGCGGCGGATGCAGGAGCAGGACGCCGAGCACATGTTCCTCGACGCCCGGCACTTCGGTGCCCGGATGTGGGAGCACCGCTTCCCGACCATCCTCGCCGCCTGCCGTGCCCACGGCATCGACCCCGTCCACGAGCCCATCCCGATCGCCCCGGCGGCCCACTACGCCTCCGGCGGCGTGCGCACCGACTCCCGCGGCCGCACCACCGTGCCCGGCCTGTACGCGTGCGGCGAGGTCGCCTGCACCGGCGTGCACGGCGCGAACCGGCTCGCCTCCAACTCCCTGCTGGAGGGCCTGGTCTACGCCGAGCGCATCGCCGCCGACATCGTGGCGGACCGGGCGCAGGACGGACCGCACACGCGCGTGCCGCAGCCGGTGCCGTATCCGGAGGTGCCCGCGCATCCGCTGCTGGCGTCGGAGGACCGGTTCGCCATCCAGCGGATCATGACGGACGGCGCGGGCGTCCTGCGCTCCGCCGACTCCCTCGCCCGGGCCGCCGACCAGCTCCAGCGGCTGCACGCCAACGCGCGGGTCGAGCTCGACGAGAACGGCAAGACCGCCGAGCCCGGGGTCGACACCTGGGAGGCCACCAACCTGCTGTGCGTGGCCCGCGTCCTGGTCGCCGCCGCCCTGCTGCGCGAGGAGACGCGCGGCTGCCACTGGCGCGAGGACCGTCCCGACCGCGACGACACCGCCTGGCACCGGCACATCGTCGTACGGCTGAATCCGGACCGCACACTCGCCGTGCACCCCACCGATACCGCAGACTTCCCCCCGACCCGGCAGCCCCAGGAGCAGTGACAGACGTGAGCACCCCCGACCTCCCCCTCGTCCAGGAAGACGGCTGCGGCGACGGCTGCGCCTGCGGGGCGGACACCGAAGAGTCGTACCTGGAGTGCGGGCTCGACCCCGCGCTCGCCCAGCTCCTTGCCGACGCGGGCCTCGACCCGCTGGAGGTCGAGGACATCGCGAACGTCGCCATCCAGGAGGACCTCGCGCACGGCGTGGACGTGACGACGGTGGCGACCATCCCCGAGGAGGCCGTGGCCACCGGCGACCTCACCGCGCGTGAGGCGGGCGTGGTGGCCGGTCTGCGGGTCGCCGAGGCGGTGCTCTCGGTGGTCTGCACCGACGAGTTCGAGGTCGAGCGGCACGTCGAGGACGGCGACCGCGTCGAGGCCGGCCAGAAGCTGCTGTCGGTCACCACGCGCACGCGTGACCTGCTGACCGCGGAGCGCAGCGCGCTGAACCTGCTGTGCCGGCTGTCGGGCATCGCGACCGCCACGCGCGCGTGGGCGGACGTGCTGGACGGCACCGGGGCACGCGTGCGGGACACCCGCAAGACGACGCCCGGACTCAGGTCGCTGGAGAAGTTCGCGGTCCGCTGCGGCGGGGGCGTGAACCACCGGATGTCGCTGTCGGACGCGGCCCTGGTCAAGGACAACCACGTGGTCGCCGCGGGCGGCGTCGCCCAGGCGTTCGAGGCTGTGCGGAAGACCTTCCCCGAGGTGCCGATCGAGGTCGAGGTGGACACCCTGCACCAGCTGCGGGAGGTCGTGGACGCCGGTGCCGACCTGATCCTGCTGGACAACTTCACCCCCGGGGAGTGCGCGGAGGCGGTGGCGCTCGTCCAGGGGCGGGCCGTGCTGGAGGCGTCCGGCCGGCTGACCCTGGAGAACGCGAAGGCGTACGCGGACACGGGGGTCGACTACCTGGCCGTCGGCGCCCTGACGCACTCCTCGCCGATCCTGGACATCGGTCTGGACCTGCGAGCGGCGGAGTAGGCGGGATCCGGTCATGCTGCTGACGATCGACGTAGGCAACACCCACACCGTCCTCGGCCTGTTCGACGGCGAGGACATCGTCGAGCACTGGCGCATCTCCACCGACGCCCGCCGCACGGCGGACGAGCTGGCGGTGCTGCTCCAGGGCCTGATGGGCATGCACCCCCTGCTCGGCGAGGAGCTGGGCGACGGCATCGACGGGATCGCGATCTGCGCCACCGTGCCGTCCGTGCTGCACGAGCTGCGCGAGGTGACCCGGCGGTACTACGGCGACGTGCCGGCGGTGCTCGTCGAGCCCGGTGTGAAGACCGGGGTGCCGATCCTCACCGACAACCCCAAGGAGGTCGGCGCGGACCGCATCATCAACGCGGTCGCGGCGGTCGAGCTGTACGGCGGTCCGGCGATCGTCGTGGACTTCGGCACGGCGACGACGTTCGACGCGGTCTCCGCGCGCGGGGAGTACGTCGGCGGGGTCATCGCGCCCGGCATCGAGATCTCGGTGGAGGCGCTGGGCGTCAAGGGCGCCCAGCTGCGGAAGATCGAGGTGGCCCGGCCGCGCAGCGTCATCGGCAAGAACACGGTCGAGGCGATGCAGTCCGGCATCGTCTACGGCTTCGCCGGTCAGGTGGACGGCGTGGTGGGCCGGATGGCGCGCGAGATGGCCGACAACCCCGAGGACGTGACGGTGATCGCGACCGGCGGCCTGGCGCCGATGGTGCTGGGCGAGTCCTCGGTCATCGACGAGCACGAGCCCTGGCTGACGCTCATCGGACTGCGGCTGGTGTACGAGCGGAACGTCTCCCGGATGTGAGGCACGCGCGCGGGGAGGGCCGCCTCCTCCGCGCGCGGCTGACCTCCCGGGACGGCGCGCAACCGGGTGGCTTGTCCGCGCCACGCCCGTACTTCATGTCTGGTTTGTCTGATTAGCGCGTACGGTCGGCTCATGCCCACGCCATACGGATCCCGCGGCGGCATGGCGTTCGGCGTGGAGGAGCTGCGTGTGCTCCGCCGCGCCCTCGCTCTCGCCCTGAACCCCGACCCCGCCCCGGCCGAGGACGTCCAGGACTGCCTCCGCCTAGCCGAGTCGCTGGACGAGGCCATGCGCGAGGGTGCCCGGCTGCGCGCCTTCCTCGTGGCCGACCTCGCCCGCTACCGCGCAGCCCTGCCCGGCACGGCCGCCGGCTACTTCGCCCTGCTGGAGGAGGCGCTCGGCGCCGCCTACCGGCCCGGACCGGACGACCTGGCCGCCCTGCGCGCCCTGCGCGGCAACCCGGTCGCCGCCGCCCTGCTCAGCCGCTGCCAGGTCCTCGCGGAACAGGACGTACGGGCCCGTCTGGCGCGCGGCACGGCCCGGCGGACCGGAACGGCCGCCCCGACCGTCCCCGCCTCCCGTACCCGCCTCCTGGCCCTTCCCGGGGGCCTCGGCGCCGCACCCGCGGGGGACGCGGAGCGGGAACCGGCGCCGGAACCCGCGAAGAAGCCCGCCCGGCGCCCCGGCGCCCCGCAGCCCGCGGCCCCGGAGCAGCCCCGCCGGCCCGTCCCCACCCCGGGCGAGGTCTTCCCCCGGCGCAAGCCGGCCCCGCCCCCGGAGGAGTCGTCCCGGCAGCTGGCGGCCGGCTGAACCCGCCCCGCCCCCACGCCCCGCCCGCCCGTCTCGCTACCCTGGCGCCATGGACTACGTCTCCGCGCTCTTGCCCCCCGTCGTCATGGCCGTGTTCTTCGTCGGGGTGATCAGGGTGATCGTGAAGACCCAGGGCGGGGCCAACAAGGCCAAGGAGGACGCCGTCGTCGACGCCGCCCTCGCGCGGGCCGAGGGTGCCCCCCGGACTCCCGTGCGGCAGGACGGCTGACCCGGCCCGACGGCAACGGCGTACGGCTCGCTCATTTCGCGAGTCGTACGCCCTTTTTGTTCCTGTTTGATGTTGAAAACGCACGTCCGGCAGGCCAATCCCGGCATCTCCCACTATTGTGCTGAGCTGTGCCTCGCCCATTGGGAGAACTCGAAGACGCGGTCATGACGCGGGTGTGGAAGTGGAACCGCCCGGTGACCGTTCGAGAAGTCCTCGAAGATCTGCAGCAGGAGCGGACCATCGCCTACACCACGGTGATGACCGTTTTGGACAATCTCCACCAGAAGGGCTGGGTGCGCCGTGAGGCGGAAGGCCGGGCCTATCGATATGAGGCGGTCTCCACACGCGCCGCCTACTCCGCGGCGCTGATGAACGACGCGTGGTCGCAGAGCGACAACCCCGCGGCCGCCCTCGTCGCCTTCTTCGGCATGATGAGCGACGAACAGCGACAAGCCCTCAGTGACGCGGTGCGGATCGTCCAAGGACCGGCGACGGAACAGCCGGTGGAACAGCCGGCGGAACAAGCACCGGAACACGCGGCGGAACAACCCCCACAACCCGAGCGAGCGGATAGCGGCCCGGATACGGCCGCCGAGAACCCCGGCTCGGCGCCGGAGGGCGACGGGCGATAGCGTCCGCTCATGTCCGCACAGAGCTCACCGGCAGAGGGTCCCGAAGTCACCGCGAAAGCCATCACCGTCCGCCGGGCCCGCACCAGCGATGTCCCGGTGGTGCGCCGCCTCCTTGACGCCTACGTCCGCGGCGCCATCCTGCTCGACAAAGCCACGGTGACGCTTTACGAGGACATCCAGGAGTTCTGGGTCGCGGAACGCGACGACAACGGCGAGGTCGTCGGCTGCGGCGCCCTGCACGTGATGTGGGAAGACCTGGCCGAAGTGCGCACTCTCGCGGTGAAGCCCGGACTGAAGGGCGCGGGCGTCGGTCACCAGTTGCTGGAGAAGTTGCTGCAGACCGCGCGTTGGCTCGGCGTTCGCCGGGTATTCTGCCTGACCTTCGAAGTGGACTTCTTCGCCAAGCACGGCTTCGTCGAGATCGGTGAGACACCGGTCGACACCGATGTGTACGCCGAGCTGATGCGTTCCTATGACGAGGGCGTCGCGGAGTTCCTCGGTCTCGAACGAGTGAAACCGAACACCTTGGGCAACAGCCGGATGCTTCTGCATCTGTGATCGCCGGGTAAGCGAACCGGAGACCCGAACCCGAGAGCCGGTGCCCTATGTCCGAAACGCGCATGTTTCCGGGCCGGGGGCGGGCTGTGGGTCTCTCCCAGGGGTTTGTGTTTTTCCAGCAAAAGCGGTTTGCTTTCCGACGTACTGCAGTACTGCATATAACAAGGGGACGGTGAAACGGCGGACGCCGCAGACCGGAGCCCTCACGTTATCGATGAAAGGAAATCCGGTGGCACAGAAGGTTCAGGTCCTTCTTGTCGACGACCTCGACGGCGGCGAGGCGGACGAGACCGTGACGTTCGCGCTGGACGGCAAGACGTACGAGATCGATCTCACGACCGCGAATGCGGACAAGCTCCGTGGCCTTCTCGATCCTTACGTGAAGGGTGGCCGTCGTACCGGGGGCCGTGCCGCGGGTGGGCGTGGGAAGGCGCGTGCCGCTGCCGGCAGCAGCCAGGACACCGCCCAGATCCGCGCCTGGGCGAAGGAGAACGGTTACGAGGTCAACGACCGCGGCCGTGTTCCCGCCTCCATTCGCGAGGCCTACGAGAAGGCCAACGGCTGACCGCACGGGCGGCGCAGCCGCAGCCGGTGGCAGTGCGTGGCCACCGTCTCCAGGAGTCGTGCGAGATCGGGGGCGCCCCCACCGCCCCCCAAAGCCGACAGCGTCGGCAGCGAGGTCTCGACCTCGCACCCCGGCTCGGGGGGTCGCAGCCACACGGCGGCCCCCCGCGGCATGCCGGGGCGGCCCGGGGAAAGCGGCCGCCCGTCGGCCGGGGGCGGCCCGGGGGGCTCGGGAGCGTCCATGACCCCGCCCTCCCCGGTCATCGTCAGATCGAGGGCCAGCGCGCCCCACTCCAGCCAGGCCAGCACCCCGGGCAGCTCCTCCGCGCTGCCCGCCGCGACCAGCAGCCGCATCCGGTCCCCGGCGAGGGCCACCGGAGAGCCCGGCACCAGATGGCGCAGGCCCGCGCGGCCCGCCTCGGCCGGCACCTCCAGGACGTCGAAGCGCAGGCCCAGCCGCAGTCCCGGAGGGCTTCCGGGCACCGTCGCCCACCCCAGTTCGTTCTCGTACCACCGGCGGACCTGATCGCTCGAATTGAGCGGCCGACGGGGGAGCGGGACCGTGGTGGTGTGAGGAAGGCTGTCGACCATGCCAAGTGCAACCGCCCGGAGAGCCCCCGGGTTACGCTGGGTGTCCGTATGTGTGCGAAGCGTGCGCACCCGGGGGGCGTGCGGGGGGTGGGGCGAGGCGTGAGGTTGTTCGCCCGTAGCGGAGGGAAGGGGTGCGCGCGGCATGGACTGTCAGTCGCTGCGGGTAAGACATCCCTAGTGGGAGGGGGCGACACGCAGGGCACGGCGTCTCACGTTCGCCATCGGCGTACTGGCGAAGCGGGTAACTGCCTGGCCTGCGGGAACATCGTCTCGCACCATCGGGTTGGAGCAGATGTCGGCGTTCGGGGTCAGGAGGCCATCGACGGTGTCGGCAGTTGGAATGAGCGGTCCCCGCTTGCGGGACTAAGCTGCGGAAGGACAGGGAGGGGAAGTTCCCCCCACTGCCTGACCGCTCTGAGGAGCGATTAACGATGTTCGAGAGGTTCACCGACCGCGCGCGGCGGGTTGTCGTCCTGGCTCAGGAAGAAGCCCGGATGCTCAACCACAACTACATCGGCACCGAGCACATCCTCCTGGGCCTGATCCACGAGGGTGAGGGTGTCGCCGCCAAGGCCCTTGAGAGCCTCGGGATTTCGCTCGAGGCGGTCCGCCAGCAGGTGGAGGAGATCATCGGCCAGGGCCAGCAGGCCCCGTCCGGGCACATCCCCTTCACCCCCCGTGCCAAGAAGGTCCTGGAGCTGTCGCTCCGCGAGGCCCTTCAGCTGGGCCACAACTACATCGGCACGGAGCACATCCTGCTCGGCCTGATCCGTGAGGGCGAGGGCGTCGCCGCCCAGGTCCTGGTCAAGCTGGGCGCTGATCTCAACCGGGTGCGGCAGCAGGTCATCCAGCTGCTCTCCGGCTACCAGGGCAAGGAGACCGCCACCGCCGGCGGGCCTGCCGAGGGCACCCCCTCGACGTCCCTGGTCCTCGACCAGTTCGGCCGGAACCTCACCCAGGCCGCTCGTGAGTCCAAGCTCGACCCGGTCATCGGGCGCGAGAAGGAGATCGAGCGGGTCATGCAGGTGCTGTCCCGCCGTACCAAGAACAACCCGGTCCTGATCGGTGAGCCCGGTGTCGGCAAGACCGCCGTCGTCGAGGGCCTCGCCCAGGCCATCGTCAAGGGCGAGGTGCCCGAGACCCTCAAGGACAAGCACCTCTACACCCTGGACCTCGGCGCGCTGGTCGCCGGCTCCCGCTACCGCGGTGACTTCGAGGAGCGCCTGAAGAAGGTCCTCAAGGAGATCCGCACCCGCGGCGACATCATCCTGTTCATCGACGAGCTGCACACGCTGGTCGGTGCGGGTGCCGCCGAGGGCGCCATCGACGCCGCCTCCATCCTGAAGCCGATGCTGGCCCGCGGTGAGCTCCAGACCATCGGTGCCACCACGCTGGACGAGTACCGCAAGCACCTGGAGAAGGACGCCGCGCTGGAGCGCCGCTTCCAGCCCATCCAGGTCGCCGAGCCGTCCCTGCCGCACACGATCGAGATCCTCAAGGGTCTGCGTGACCGGTACGAGGCCCACCACCGGGTCTCCATCACGGACGAGGCGCTGGTCCAGGCCGCCACCCTGGCCGACCGGTACATCTCGGACCGCTTCCTGCCGGACAAGGCGATCGACCTGATCGACGAGGCCGGTTCCCGGATGCGCATCCGCCGGATGACCGCGCCGCCGGACCTCCGCGAGTTCGACGAGAAGATCGCCGGCGTCCGCCGCGACAAGGAGTCCGCGATCGACTCGCAGGACTTCGAGAAGGCCGCCTCCCTGCGCGACAAGGAGAAGCAGCTCCTGGCCGCCAAGGCCAAGCGCGAGAAGGAGTGGAAGGCCGGCGACATGGACGTCGTCGCCGAGGTCGACGGCGAGCTGATCGCCGAGGTCCTCGCGACCGCCACCGGCATCCCGGTCTTCAAGCTGACCGAGGAGGAGTCCTCCCGTCTGCTGCGCATGGAGGACGAGCTCCACAAGCGGGTCATCGGCCAGGTCGACGCCGTCAAGGCGCTGTCGAAGGCGATCCGCCGTACGCGTGCCGGTCTGAAGGACCCCAAGCGTCCCGGTGGCTCGTTCATCTTCGCCGGCCCGTCCGGTGTCGGTAAGACGGAGCTGTCCAAGGCGCTCGCCGAGTTCCTCTTCGGCGACGAGGACGCGCTGATCTCCCTCGACATGTCGGAGTTCAGCGAGAAGCACACGGTCTCGCGGCTGTTCGGCTCGCCTCCCGGCTACGTCGGCTACGAAGAGGGCGGCCAGCTGACCGAGAAGGTCCGCCGCAAGCCGTTCTCCGTGGTCCTCTTCGACGAGGTCGAGAAGGCGCACCCGGACATCTTCAACTCGCTGCTGCAGATCCTGGAGGACGGTCGGCTGACCGACTCCCAGGGCCGGGTCGTGGACTTCAAGAACACGGTCATCATCATGACGACCAACCTCGGCACCCGGGACATCTCCAAGGGCTTCAACCTGGGCTTCGCGGCCTCGGGCGACAAGAAGACCAACTACGAGCGCATGAAGAACAAGGTCTCGGACGAGCTCAAGCAGCACTTCCGGCCCGAGTTCCTCAACCGCGTCGACGACGTGGTCGTCTTCCCGCAGCTGACCCAGGACGACATCCTCGCGATCGTCGACCTGATGATCGGCAAGGTGGACGAGCGCCTGAAGGACCGGGACATGGGCATCGAGCTCTCCCAGTCCGCCAAGGAGCTGCTGTCCAAGAAGGGTTACGACCCGGTGCTGGGTGCGCGTCCGCTGCGTCGCACCATCCAGCGCGAGATCGAGGACACGCTCTCGGAGAAGATCCTCTTCGGCGAGCTGCGCCCCGGTCACATCGTGGTCGTGGACACCGAGGGCGAGGGCGAGTCCCAGACCTTCACCTTCCGCGGTGAGGAGAAGTCGGCGCTGCCCGACGTCCCGCCGATCGAGCAGGCGGCCGGCGGTGCCGGGCCGAACCTGAGCAAGGAGGCGTAAGCCTCACGCGCGAGTGAGAGGGGCCGGTGCTCATCGAGCACCGGCCCCTTTCGCGTTCTCCCGGCGGCCTACGACAACTGGCCGTCGTAGTCCGGCAGCTTGTAGGTCTTCTCCGCGTGGCCGCCCGACAGGTCGGTGGCGCTGTTCCCGATGTTCGCGATGATCGTGTAGCCCTTGTTCTCGATGGCGACGCGCTGGGCCGTCTTGTAGTCGCCGACGTTCTTGAACAGGTCGAGGAAGCCGCGGACATGGAGGCCGGCGACCTTGTAGCCGCGGTACTTGAGGTTGTAGTCCGTGACCGAGGCGATGATGCCGGGGCGGGCGGTCACGAAGAACAGGGCGACGCCGCGCTCCTGGGCGTACTTGGCGACGTCCAGGACCGGCTTGTTGGCGGGCGAGGGGTAGCTGAAGCCGAAGTCCGTCTCCAGGGTCGTGTTGTCGATGTCGAACACGATCGCCTGCTTCTCGCCCGGCACGGTGGCCGCGATCCGCTGCTTCAGATACGGCAGTGCCTGGTCCATGACGGTCTGGCAGTCCCGCTGCCAGGTGGCGTAATCGACGTCCGCCGCGGTGGCGGCGGTGACGGCGACGGTCGTGGTGGTGCCGGCCGGGGCGGCGTGGGCCGGGGCGGCGAGAGTCACCAGGGCGGCCGCGGTGGCGGCGGTGGCCGCGGTGCGGAGCGCCCAGGGGCGTCGGGTGGTCATGTGTGTGGGGGTTCCCTTCGCGTACGGCAGCGTGTCGTGTGCATGCTCGTCGGACTGGGTGGCGCGTGGGGAACCGTAGGGTTACTGGACGGTAGGCCGCTAGAGGTGTGCGTCACACAACTCGGCGGATTCTTTCGAAGGTCCGGGCCTGGGGCAGCGGGGCGAGAGCCTCCGGCGGGATCTCGGTGACGTCCGGGGCGGGTACGACCGTGGCCGAGCGCAGGGCCGGGAAGAGCGCCGGGAGTGCCGAAAGGTCCTCGGTGCCCCGGAAGTTGTTCAGGCGCAGATGGGTGACCCCGGGCAGCGGGGGGCCCTGCCAGCCGCCGTTGTGCTGCCAGTCGATGTGCAGATGCTCCAGCTCCGGGAGGCGGGCGACCTCCTCGTGGTCGGCGGGGGAGAGCGTGGTGGTCAGCTTGGACAGGCTCAGCCGCCTCAGCGAGCGGAAGCGGTGCAGGCCGCGCAGGCCGGTCAGCTCCAGGGCGTGCTTGGTGAAGCGCAGATAGCGCAGCGTCAGATCCTGGGGCAGCGCCTCGTCGAGGGAGTCGCCGCGCAGGAGGATTCCGAGGTCGAGGTGTTCCAGGCTTCGTGAGCCGGACAGGACGGACAGGTCCAGGTCCCGGGGCAGCAGGTCCAGGGACAGCCAGATCAGCGGAAGGGGTGCCCGCGTGGCCAGGCTCTCCAGTTTGAAACACCGGCTGAGGTCCAGGTAGACCAGTTGGTCCAGGCCCGACAGGCAGTCCAGGTCGCGCAGTTCGTCGTTGTCGCGGACGACCAGCTCGGCCGTCCCGGGGTCGAGCCCGGCGCCGATCTCGTCGGGTGCGACAGAGCCGGAGAGCTGCACCGAGCGCCGTCCGCCGAGCTCGCGCAGGAAGCGCAGCTGGTCGGCGGAGCGGGCGCTGAAGAACAGCTCCTCCTGCGGCAGATGCCCGATGATCTCCTCGCCGTACCGCCGGGTGGGGAAGCGGGACCAGCTCCAGGAGAGCTGGGCCCGTACGTCGAGCGCCGGATGCTCCCGGAACCGGGCCAGCACCCCGAGTGCGGCCTCGGTGCCGATGAGCGAGGCGGTGACGACGACCGCCCGCGCCTCCTCGTCGGTGAGGTCGCCGGGCCCGGGGAGCAGTTCCAGGGCGAGCGGGCCCACCGAGGCCAGGGCGCGGGCCTCCTCCGTCGTCCGGGGCGGGATGAGCGAGGCCGCGTCGCGCTCGGCCTCGGCGCGGACCCGGGGATCGAGCTCCGTCGCGTGCTCCAGCGAGGCCAGCGCCAGCAGCCGCAGCCGGGCGGCGAGGGCGCCCTCGGCCCGCCGCGCCGCCGTACCCAGGTCGCCCAGCAGCTCGGCCCGTTCGCGTGGGCGGGCATGGGCCACCGCCATCCGGAACACGTCCGCCCACTGTTCGTCGGCGGCGCCGCGCACCAGCAGCCCGAAGTCGCCGTCCTCCACGGCTGCCCTGGCGCCCAGGTAGTCCTGGAAGGTGCGGTGCACGAACTCCACGGTCCCGGCGGCCGGTTCGCGCAGCAGGCCGCTGCGGACCAGCAGATGGCGCAGGATCCGCCCGGCGTCCCCCTGTTCCGCGGCGACCGGCAGCGACGGCAGGACGTCGGCGACGATCCGCTCGGCGCGCTCGCGGTCCAGCTCGGACTGGTTGTTGCGGATCAGCCAGTAGGCGAGCCGTTGCAGCAGCTGGATCTGGGGGAGTTCGGTGAGGAACACCTCGCCGGGCTCGCCGGGCCGGAACATGTCCCGTTCCTCGTCGCGCCGCGCGAGCAGCATCGACAGGGCGGCGTCGTAGAGCTCCTTGCGGCCGTGCGGGAGGTAGCCGCGCCGGTCGCGGTGCAGGG
The DNA here is from genome assembly GCF_040299205.1 of Streptomyces sp. NPDC000983. Taxonomy (NCBI): domain Bacteria; kingdom Bacillati; phylum Actinomycetota; class Actinomycetes; order Kitasatosporales; family Streptomycetaceae; genus Streptomyces; species Streptomyces sp. NPDC000983. The sequence goes on from NZ_JBEPBM010000008.1 coordinate 234,575, forward strand.
CGCAGATCAGTCCGCACATCAGGGGGTTGGTGGCGAGCCGGCCGAGGTCGGGCTTGGTGCGCACCGCGTCCAGCAGGGAGCGGCGGTAGCCGTCCAGGCGGTCGGGGTCGGGCGCGTCGGCGCGGGCGGCGGTGTGCCAGCGGTCGATGAACGCGGACACGTCGTCCTGGCTCATCGGGGTGAGGGCCAGCTCGGTGAAGCCGTCGGCGGCGAGCCAGTTCTCGCGCACGGCGGAGGGGCGCGAGGTGACCAGCCACTGGTTGGCGGGGTAGACGTCGAGGAGGTCGCGCAGCCAGCGGCGGGTGCGTTCCCGCTCGCGCTCGGGGATCTCGTCGATGCCGTCGACGAGCAGCAGGCCCCGCCCGGTGGAGAGCACCCGGTCCGCCCAGCCGTCCGGCTGGCTCGCGTGGAAGGGGACGTGGACGGCGGCGAGGAAGGCGTCCGGCGCGGGCAGGCCCCCGGAGCGGCGGACCAGGGTGCGCAGCGGCAGGACGAAGGGGACGCGGTCGCCGTGCTCCCCGCGGGCCGCGGTCACCGCGAGCCACTGCACGAGGGTGGTCTTGCCGGAGCCGGCGACCCCGCGCAGCAGGACCCGGTCGTGTTCGGTCAGGGCCCGCTCGGCGGGCAGGGCGCCGGCGGCGGAGGTGATGTGCGGGCCGGCCGGGCCGGTGGCGCGGTCGTCCTCGGCGGGGCCGAGCGCCTGGAGGCTGAGGTAGGCGGTGTCCAGGGGCCAGCGGTCGGGCGAGTCGGCCAGGTCGATGCCGTAGATGGTGAGCCGGCCGTGCCGGGTGGTGACGTACGGCAGGTAGCGGCGCTCGAAGGCGGTGTCGGTGCCGTCGGCGGGCGGGGTGCGGGCGATCAGCAGGTCGACCTTGGCGATCAGCTCGCGCTGGCGCCGGGACTGCTCGACGAGGGTGCGGGCGACAAAGGAGGACCGCTGGGTGAAGAAGTGGACGATGTGCAGACAGGCCGTGGCGAGCAGTCGGGCGTGGAGCTGGGCCCCGTCGTAGGAGAGGTCGCGCTCCGGGTGGCCGCCGGCGGTGGCGAGCTGTGCGGCGAGGGCCTCGTGACCCAGCTCCACGGCCTGTACGTCGGTCATGGTGAGGTCGCCCAGCGCGTACAGGGTGTCGGCGAGGGCGAGCGCCACCGCCTCCTCCTCGTCGGCGGGGACGGGCCGCTCACCGCCCTTGAGGGCCTCGGCGACCAGCCCGGCGGCGAGTCTGCGCAGGGCGGGCCGGTCCAGGGCGCGCTTCTCGCCGCGGAAGGAGACCAGGCCCGAGACCCGGACCGGGCGGTCGACCAGGGCGGCGCCCGGGCCCTCCTGGACGAACAGTTTCTTCACCAGTGGGGCGACCAGGCTCGAAGCGAGCCTGACGCCGAGCACCGCCGGGTCCAACCCGCCCTCCCCCGTTGCCAAATGACGTCCGCCAGCGTAGCCCCGGTCACATTGCGGTGTCCTTGGATCTTGGGGGCCGGTGACAAGCGGCACAGGCGATATGTCCGGTACTAGGCGGAATAGTGGAAAGGCCCTGTTGGGCGAAACGGACATTTAGCCCAGGATTCCGAGGTCGGGGTGGCCATCATGGGCGTATTCGTCCCGAATGGGGCCTCTGTCAATGTGAGGTCTGTTATGCAATGAGGTACTAGGTTCCGTCGTAGATCACACCTTTGGGGGTGGATGGGTGTTGGGGGTACCAAGGAATGGCCCCGTCCGGCAGATGCCTGAACGCCGGATGGTTTTTCTGTCCCCGAGCACCACGAGGTTTCGATGTTCAAGCGCGTCTCCGCCCGTTCCGCCCGTACGTCCCTGCCCCGCGCCCGTGCCGCCGCAGTGGCGACCGCCGCCCTGGGGGCGACGGTCGTGCTGGGCGCCGGAGTCGCCACGGCCGCCGAGCCCGCCGCCCAGACCGCCGTGACCGCCAAGACGGTCGCCGCCGCCAAGGCCAAGAAGGCCAAGGCCGTCGCCTGGACGAAGCCGGTGAAGAAGTACACGAAGTCCGCGAGCTTCGCCCAGAACGGCGCCATGTGGCAGTCCACCCACAGCGGTCAGGACTTCGCCGTCTCCACCGGCACCCAGGTCTACGCCGCCCACGGCGGCACCGTGGTCAAGGCCGGCGGCAACGGCGCCGGTGACGGCCCCGCCTACGGCAACGCCGTCGTCATCAAGCACGGCAACGGCACGTACTCCCAGTACGCCCACCTGTCGAAGATCCAGGTGAAGATCGGTCAGGTCGTCAAGACCGGTCAGCGCATCGCCCTGTCCGGCAACACCGGCAACTCCAGCGGCCCGCACCTGCACTTCGAGATCCGCACCACCGCCAACTACGGCTCGGCCGTCGACCCGGTCTCCTTCCTCCGCGCCAAGGGCCTTTCCCTGTAAGGCTTTCAGGACTCCCGCGCGCGGGACCTCGTGGCGCCGGTGTGCGCCTGGGTGATCAGATCGATGGCGACCTCCAGGACAGCGGCACGCTTGTCCTCGGGGTCGCCTTCGAGTTCCCGCAGCACGAACATGCCGGCGTGCATGGTGAACAGGGCGCTGATGCAGCGGACTTGGTCGACCATGTCGGCGTCCGGGTCGATGACGATCTCCCGCATGCCCATCATGCGGCTCTTGAACATCTCGCCGATGCTGAGGTCCCGTACGGTCGCCTGGTTCTCCTGCATGAAGCGGAACAGGGGTTCCGCCTCGGCCAGGGCGTTGGCGTAGAGCCGTACGATCTCCTGCTTGGTCTCCAGTGTGTGCGGCTGCTGCCGGCCCCACTCGACCAGTTCCTCGATCGGCCTCGTCAGATCCTCGAAGAGGCTGACGATGATCTCTTCCTTGGTCTTGAAGTGGTAGTAGAGCGCCGCCTTGGTGACGTCCAGGCGCTCGGCGATCTCCCGCAGCGAGGTCTTCTCATAGCCCTGCTCGGCGAAGAGTTCGAGCGCCACGTCCTGGATGCGCTGCCGGGTGTTGCCGCGGCGCCGCTGCTTGGTGCCGTCCATGTCGCCCATGCCGCCCATCTTCGTGCACCTCGCGCTTTCCAAAAACTTACTTGACGCCCGGCTAGTTACACCCCTACCTTCCTGAAGTGTAGACAACTAGCCGGGCGGCAAGTAAGTAGCTGGGGGAAGTGGGAGTCATGGCGGAGACGCAGACCGCGGACGCGGTACCGGAGGAACAGCCCAGGAGCGTGCGGGTGGTCCTCCTCGCGCTCATGATCACGATGATGCTGGCGATGCTCGACAACATGATCATCGGTACGGCGATGCCGACGATCGTGGGTGAGCTGGGCGGCCTCGAACACCTGTCGTGGGTCGTCACCGCGTACACCCTCGCCACCGCCGCCTCCACCCCGCTGTGGGGCAAGCTCGGTGACATGTACGGGCGCAAGGGCGTCTTCATGAGCTCGATCGTGCTCTTCCTGCTCGGCTCCGCACTCAGCGGCATGGCGCAGGACATGGGCCAGCTCATCGGCTTCCGGGCCGTGCAGGGCCTCGGCGCCGGCGGACTCATGGTCGGTGTGATGGCGATCATCGGCGACCTCATCCCGCCCCGCGAACGCGGCAAGTACCAGGGCATGATGGCCGGCGTCATGGCGCTCGCCATGATCGGCGGACCGCTGGTCGGCGGCACCATCACCGACCACTGGGGCTGGCGCTGGGCCTTCTACATCAACCTGCCGCTGGGCGTCGTCGCCCTGCTCGCCATCAGCGCGGTGCTGCACCTGCCGAAGAAGCGCTCGCAGGCGCGCATCGACTACCTGGGCGCCGCCCTGCTCACCGTCGGCATCACCGCGACCGTGCTGGTCACCACCTGGGGCGGCACGGAGTACGCCTGGACGTCCGCGCGGATCATGGAGCTGATCGGCATCGGCGTCGCCTCGCTGGTCGGGTTCGTGTTCTGGCAGACCAGGGCCGCCGAGCCGGTGCTGCCGCTGCACATCTTCCGCAGCCGCAACTTCACGCTGATGTCCGTCATCGGCTTCATCACCGGCTTCGTGATGTTCGGCGCGACCCTCTTCCTGCCGCTGTACCAGCAGTCCGTGCAGGGGGCGTCCGCCACCAACTCCGGGCTGCTGCTCCTGCCGATGCTCGGCGCGATGCTGGTCACGTCCATGGTCGCGGGCCGGGTGACCACCAACTCCGGCCGCTACTACGTCTTCCCGGTCGTCGGCAGCGTCCTGATGGCCGTCGGGCTGTACCTGCTCTCCACGATGGACACCGGCACCTCCCGCCTCACCTCGGGCGTGTTCATGGCGGTCGTCGGGTTCGGCATGGGCTGTCTGATGCAGATCACCATGCTGGTCGCGCAGAACAGCGTGGAGATGAAGGACATGGGCGTCGCCTCCTCCTCCACCACGCTCTTCCGCACCCTCGGCTCCTCCTTCGGCGTCGCGATCATGGGCGCGCTCTTCAACAACCGGGTCCAGGACGTCATGGCCGAGCGGGCCGGGGCGATCGGGTCCCAGGTGACCGAGCAGTCCGCGCAACTGGACGCGGCGAGCCTGGCGAAGCTGCCGGAGGCGGCGCGGGAGGCGTACCAGCACGCCGTCTCCGCGGGCACCCACTCGGCATTCCTGCTCGGGGCCGTGGTGGCCGTCGTCGCGCTGGTCGCCGCGGTGTTCGTGAAGGAGGTCCCGCTGAAGGGCGCGGGGCCCGAGAAGGACGCGGCGACCGCGCAGGCCCCGGTGGCCGAGCCGGTCTGACCGGGTTGCCGCCGCGCTCCCACCGCCGCCCGGCAGATCCGCGGGCCCCCGTCCACACGGACGGGGGCCCGCGTGTTTTCCCCACACCAGCCGACAGGCTCCGCGGGGTCCGCACGCCCGACCCGCGTACGGGGTCGGGCGGGCTTCCGTGCCGGGGCTGTGGGGGTGGGGGCGGGTGCGCGTGCCGCGCCGGTCGGCCTAACCTGCGGGGTTCGCGCCGGGCGGTCGGCCGAACCTGCGGGGTTGGCGCCGCGCGGGTCGGCCGAACCTGCCGGGTTGGCGCGCCGGGTCTGAGGGTGTGGTCGTCGGGTTCGCGCCCCGCACCCGTGGGCTGAACCCGTCGGGTTCGCAATGCGCCGGTTGGTCGAACGAACCTGCCGGGGGTTCGTGCGCCGCGTGTGGCGGTGTGGTCGGGGGTTCGTGCGCCGCGTCTGTTGGCGTGGCCGTCGGGTTGGCGCACCGGGGCTGCTGGCCGAACCTGCCGGGTGCGCTTCGCGTCGGTCGGTTGAACCCGCCGGCTTCCCGCGCGGCGTGTGGCGGTGTGGTTGTTGGGTTGGCGCACCGGGGCTGCTGGTCGAACCTGCGGGGTGCGCTTCGCGTCGGTCGGTTGAACCCGCCGGTTTCCCGCGCGGCGTGTGGCGGTGTGGTTGTTGGGTTGGCGCACCGGGGCTGCTGGTCGAACCTGACGGGTTCGCGCGCTTGGTCTGTTGGCGTGGCCGCCGGGTTCGCGCAGCGCGCCTGCCGGCTGAACCCGTCGGGTGCGTGCCGCGCCGGTTGGTCGAACCTGCCGGGTTTTTGTGGTGCGTCTGTCGGCGGGGTGGCCGTCGGGTTGGCGCCCTTCACCTGTCGGCCGGACCTGTCGGTTCGGGCCCCGCGCCCGTCGGCCGGACCTGTCGGCTCAGGCAACGCGCCTGTCGGCCGGACCCGTCGGTTCGCGCCCCGCGCTCCTCGGCCGGACCCGTTGGCTCACGCAACGCACCCGTCGGCCGAACCCGTCGCACGCCCCGTGCCCCGCGGGGCCGCGGCCCCCGCGCCCCGCGGCCCCCGCGCCCCTCGGCCGGACCCGTCGGCTCAGGCAACGCGCCCGGTAGCCGAACCCGTCGCGCGCCCCGCGCCCCGCGGCCCCGGCCGCCGAGGCCGTGGGCCGGACTTCGTGCGGTCCGCTGACGGATCGCACGGAACTCACCCGCCCCGAGCGGCGAGCGTCACGGCAGCATCGGGTAGCTGCCCGTGTTCGTCGGGGCGTGTTCCGGGAGCCACAGGACCGCCACCGCGCCCTCGGCCGGAACCGACTCGGGGGCGCCCGGCGGGCGGATGTTGCGGAAGGTGAGCCGGGCGCCCAGTACCCGGGCCTGGCCGGCCGCGATGGTCAGCCCCAGCCCGTGCCCGTGCCCGGCCCGGTCGCTGCTCCCGGTGCGGAAACGGCTCGGGCCCTCCGCCAGCAGCGCCTCCGGGAAGCCGGGCCCGTGGTCGCGGACCCGGATGACCCGGCCCTCGACCGTGACCTCGACCGGCGGCCTGCCGTGCCGGGCCGCGTTGGCCAGCAGGTTGAACAGCACGCGCTCCAGGCGCCGCGGATCGGTCGTGACCTCCGACTCGTGCACCACACGCACCTCGACGCCCGGACCCTTCGCCGCGACCCGCCGCGCGATGAACTCGCCGAGCAGGATGTCCTGCAACTCGGCCCGCTCCGAGGCCCCGTCGAGCCGGGCCACCTCCAGGACGTCCTCCACCAGCGTGCGCATGGCCTGCGCCCGGTCCAGGACCAGCTCGGTCGGCCGCCCCGGCGGCAGCAGCTCCGCCGCGGTGAGCAGACCGGTGACCGGGGTGCGCAGCTCGTGCGCGATGTCCGCGGTGACCCGCCGCTCCGCTTCGAGCCGCTGCCGCAGCGCGTCCGCCATGGCGTCCACCGCCCGCGCGAGATCGTCGGTCTCGTCGCGTACGACCCCGCCGATCGCCTCCCGCACCCGTACGTCCGTCTCGCCCTTGGCGACCTGGCCCGCCGCGGCAGCCGCCTTGCGCAGCCGACGCGACATCTGCCCGCCGATCAGCACGCCGATCGCGCTGCCGCCGAGGACGACCGCGATGGAGCCGATCACCAGGGCCTGGTCGAGGTCCTTGAGGATGTCGGTGCTGCGGTCGGTGAACCCGGTGTGCAGGGACAGCACATGACCGTCCTGGACCGGTACGGCCGCCCATATGTCCGGCCCGCCGCCGGGCGAGTCGCTGACGTACGTCGCCCGCCGCCCCTGCCGGACCTTCTCCCGCAGCGGCTCCGGCAGCCGGGCGTCGTCGACCTTGACGTTCGGGAAGTTCGGCCGCCCGGACAGTTCGTAGTTGCGCTGCGCGATCTGGATCCGCTCGTCGGCGAGGTCGCGCGCGTTGTCGAGCATCGAGACGCGTGCCGCGTTGTGCACGACCAGGCTGAGCGCGACCGCCACCAGCGCGCCGACCAGCGCGATGGCCGCGCTGAGCTTCCACTTCAGACCGGTCCGGATGTCGGCCGCGCGCAGATCCGCACGGCGCCAGGAGATCCCCCGCATGCCCCGCCCCGCCCTGCTCAGGCCTTGAGCTTGTAGCCGAAGCCGCGGACCGTCTCGATCCGGTCCTGGCCGATCTTCGTTCTGAGCCGCTGCACATGGACGTCGACGACCCGGGTGTCCCCGCCCCAGCCGTAGTCCCACACCCGTTCCAGCAGCTTGTCGCGGGAGAGCACGGTGCCCGGCGCGGAGGAGAACTCCAGCAGCAGCCGCATCTCGGTGGGCGTGAGCCCCACCGGCCGGCCCGCCCGGCGCACCTCCATGCCCTCGGTGTCGATCTCCAGTTCGCCGAAGCTCAGCACCCCGCCGGACTCCGCCGCCCCGGGCTCCCCGCCCTGCGCGCCGCCGCTCGCGTGTCCGAAGCGCCGCAGCACCGCCCGGATCCGGGCGACCAGCACGGCACCGTCGAACGGCTTGGTCACGTAGTCGTCCGCCCCCGCCTCCAGACCCAGCACCACGTCGATGGAGTCGGCCCGCGCGGACACCATGATCACCGGCACGGTCGACTCGTCCCGGATCCGCCGGCACAGGCTGACGCCGTCCAGGCCCGGGACCATGACGTCGAGCAGCGCGATGTCCGGGCGGTCGGCCCGGAACGCGGCCAGCCCCGACAGCCCGTCGGGCATCGCCGTCACCGCGAAACCGTCCCGCTCCAGGGCGAGTTGGGTGGCCTCGCGGATGACGTCGTCGTCCTCGACGAACAGAACATGGGTCTGATCTGCCATCCGGTGGTCTCCGTCCTCGGGGTGGGCAGGCTTCGTACTAGAGATCGGCCGGCGGGGGGCGATCGGTTCATTGCGCGGCGGTCGGGATTCCACGGCGGTCGGGTGCACGGCGGTCGGGGTTCCGTGGCGGTCAGGATTCCGGCACCGGCGAGGGGGTGTCGCCGACGACCGTGCCGTAGTCGTTGTGCCAGAAGTACTCCTGGGCGAAGCGGCCGTCGCGCCAGCGGTACGTGATCACGTTCTCGCCGGACGGACTCGACACGGGGTCGCCCTTCTCGTACACCTGTTTGCTCACCACCAGGTCGCCGCGGTCGATCTGCGCGTAGACCGGCGGTTCCTCGGCCTTGAACACATTCTCGTACGAGCCGCTCCGCCCGCGGTACACATACGCCCCCACACCGACGCCGTCGCCGCAGGTCAGCACGTTGACGACGAGGTCCTCGGAGGGGCCGCCGGTGAGGTCGCCGTAGGTGGTGTCGACGGGGTAGTCGTCGGCAGCGCACGGTTCGAGGTCCCGCTTGACCTCGACCGAGACCGACGGATCCGACTTGAGCAGCCGGACCACCTCCGCCTGCCCGGGGCGGCCCGCCGCCGAGGGCGTCGCGGACGCCGACGGGACCCGGGCGGCGCCCGCCACGGACTCGTCGTGCGCCGGGCCCTCGTCCCGGGCACCGGTGCCGCCGGTGGCGCAGGAACAGAGGAAAAGGGCGAGGGCGGCGCCCACGGCCACCGCCGTGAACACCGCCTGATGGGTCCTGCGGGCCGGTTCCGGCCCCGCGCCCGGCGCCTTGTCGGCTAGGCCGCGCAACGCTCCCGCTCCTCACGCTCCAGCGCGCGTGCGTCCAGATCACGGCTCTCCAGCTCCTCGCGGAGCCGGGCCAGCGCCCGGTGCAGCGTGCTCTTGACCGTTCCCGCCGACATGCCGAGGGCGGCGGCGGTCTCCTCCGTGGACATCTGCTCCCAGTGTCGCAGCACGACCACACTGCGCTGCTTGGGGGCGAGCACCCGCAGGATGTCCATCAGCAGGGCGCGGTCCGCGTGCTGCTCGGTGGAGTCGTCGACCGAGGCGTCCGGGAGCTGCTCGGTCGGAACCTCCTCCAGCTTGCGCGCACGCCACCACTCGGTCCGCGTGTTGATCATGACCCGGCGCAGATAGGCGTCGGCGAGCCGCTTGTCCTCGATGGTCTCCCAGCGGCCGTACGTCCGCACCAACGCCGTCTGGAGGAGGTCCTGGGCGTCGATCGGGTCGGGCACCAGGCGACGGGCACTGCGCAGCAGCGCGTCCTGCCGGGTGCGGACGTACTCCTCGAACTCGAGCACCTCGCCCTGCGCCATCCTGACCGCCTCCAGATCCCCGTTGCCGAGCGGCTCACGCGCCGCCGGACCGAACTTCCCCGTGTGCTCCGTGCCGAGCACGACGAGAAAGTTACGGAGGCGTTGTCACGGGGCTGTCCGAGGCAGCCTGCGGCTGGCACTCGGCTGTCCGTCGGTTGTGTAACGGAAGTAGGAAACGGGTAAAGCGGCGTACCGGATCGGGCGGTTATCGGCGGGTTCCCGGGCGCTCTACCGGGCGGCCCGGGTGAGCGGCAGCCGGTACAGACCGCCCGGCAGGGGCTCGACCAGCCCGTCCGAGACCAGCCCGTCCAGTGCCCGGGCGCGCTGCACCGGCTCGTGCCACACCCGGTCCAGGGCGGACTGCGGCACGGGCGTGTGGGCCTCGCGGAGCACGGCGAGCAGCTTGCCGCGGACCTGCCGGTCGGTGCCGGCGTAGGTCTGGCCGCGGCGCGGTGGACCCTCGTGCTCCGGCTTGCCCGCGAGCCGCCAGGCGCACAGCGCGGCGATCGGGCAGCGCACGCACGACTCGTTCTTCGCCGTGCACACCAGTGCGCCCAGCTCCATCGAGGCGGCGGCCCAGCGCGCGGCCGTCGCCTCGTCCTCCGGCAGCAGGGTCCGGGCCAGCCTGCGCTCGGCGGCGGTGGTGGCGTTCGGCGGGTACTGCACCCCGCTCACCGCGCGCGCGAAGACCCGGCGGACGTTGGTGTCGAGCACCGGGTGGCGCTGCCCGTAGGCGAAGGAGGCGACCGCGGCCGCCGTGTACTCCCCGATTCCGGGCAGGGCCAGCAGCTGCGTGTGATCGGCGGGTACGTCACCGCCGTGCCGTTCCGTTATCGCCACCGCCGCGCCGTGCAGCCGCAGCGCGCGGCGCGGGTAGCCGAGCCGGCCCCAGGCGCGGACCGCCTCACCGGGGGCCTCGGCGGCCAGGTCGGCGGGGCGCGGCCAGCGGGCCAGCCACTGCTCGTAGACCGGCTGGACCCGGCTGACAGGTGTCTGCTGGAGCATGAACTCGCTGACCATCACCCCCCACGGTCCGGCCTCGGGCCGCCGCCAGGGCAGGTCGCGGGCGTGGTCGTCGAACCAGTCGATGACGGGGGCGTGCAGCTGCTCGCCGCCGGCCAGCTCGGTGGGGGCGTCGGACTTCGTGGGCACAGTCATGGCCTTCCGATCCTGCCATGCGGGGCGGTCCGCACGGTGGTACCGCCACCCCCAGGGGGTACGGCCCGATGACCGGCGGCCGGCTCCCGGGGCCGTCACCGGGATGATGATCCGGAAAAGTTGCGCCCGGGGCGGCGGGTGGGGCCAGTGAACGCCCCGATCTCTCGTACAGTTTGCGCCGTGGGATCTCTGCGCAATCCGGTCGGGCCGCTCCCCTCCTCCATCTACTGGCGACGGAGGGCCGTACTGCTGTCCACGGTCGCCCTGTTGGCGCTCCTGGTCACCTGGGTGGTGGCCACGGGCGGCGGGGGCGGTGGCAACGGCGCGAACGGCAGCAACGGCAAGAATCCCGCCCCGTCGACCATCACCCCGGGACCCTCGGGTTCCGGGCCGGCGATCAGTCAAGCCCCGGGCGGGCGCGACGAGTCGGGCGACGAGGGGTCGGGCTCGGGGGACTCCTCCGGCGCGGACTCCGGCGGCGGATCGGGCGACGGGTCCGGCGGTGACGACGGCTCGGGCGAGGGGTCGGGTTCCGGCTCCGGTTCGGACGGGAGCGCCGGCGGCGGTGCGACGGGCGGTACGGGGGTGGGCGCGGGCGACGCGCTTCCGGCGGGCTCCTCGGTTCCCAACTGCACCGCGGGCGCGGTGAAGTTGACGGTCCGCAGTGTGCGCAACACCTACGAGCCCGGGCAGACGCCGTCCCTGGAGCTGACCGCGAGGAACTCCTCCGGCAGCCCGTGCAAGGTCGATCTGGGCCCGAAGGGAACGGTTCTGACGATCACTCAGGCCGGTGCCGACGACGCGTACTGGTCCTCGGACCACTGCCCGAAGTCCGCGGGTTCCCTGCTCTTCCGGGTGGGCGCCGACAGCGGTGTGACCTACACCGTCAAGTGGGACCGCAAGCCGAGCGCCGAGCGGTGCGCGACCCCGCCGGCCGGTTCGGCGGCGCCCGGCACCTACCTGGTGGAGGCCGCGGCCCCGGGCTTCGCGAAGGCGCGGACGTCGTTCGTGCTGGAGCAGGACTGAGGGACGCGCCGAGCGGGGCGGCCCAGGAGGTTCCCGGGCCACGCCGGCCTCGTACGCGGGTCCGCTCCCGGGAGGTTCCGGGCGGCGGAACGGCTCAGACGTAGCGTTCCAGGATCGAGGACTCCGCCAGCCGGGACAGCCCCTCGCGCACACTGCGCGCCCGGGCCTCGCCGACGCCGTCCACCGTCTGGAGGTCGTCCACGCTCGCGGCGAGCAGCTTCTGCAGCCCTCCGAAGTGCTCGACCAGCCGGTCGATGATCGCGCCGGGCAGACGCGGCACCTTCGCCAGCAGCCGGAAGCCGCGCGGCGACACCGCCGAGTCCAGTGCCTCCGGAGAGCCGGTGTAACCCAACGCCCTCGCCACCGTGGACAGTTCCAGCAGCTCCGCGTGGCTCAGCGCGTCCAGCTCGTACAGCGCCTCGTCGACCGTGCGGGACCGCTTCGCCGTCGGCTCGGGCACATAGTCCCGGACCACCAGTTCGCGCTCCGGCTCGACCCCGGCGATCAGCTCGTCCAGCTGGAGCGCGAGCAGCCGGCCGTCGGTGCCCAGCTCCAGCACGTACTCGGCGATCTCGGTGGCGATCCGCCGCACCATCTCCAGCCGCTGCGCCACCGCCGAGACGTCCCGGACCGTCACCAGGTCCTCGATCTCCAGCGCGGACAGCGTGCCGGCGACCTCGTCCAGCCGCAGCTTGTACCGCTCCAGGGTGGCCAGCGCCTGGTTGGCCCGGGACAGGATCGCCGCCGAGTCCTCCAGCACCCGCCGATGCCCGTCCACGTAGATCGCGATCAGCCGCATGGACTGGGAGACGGAGACGACCGGGAACCCGACCTGCTTGCTGACCCGGTCCGCGGTGCGGTGCCGGGTGCCCGTCTCCTCGGTGGGGATCGTCGGGTCCGGCACGAGCTGGACGCCCGCGCGCAGGATCTTCGACAGGTCCGAGGAGAGCACGATGCCGCCGTCGAGCTTGCACAGCTCCCGCAGCCGGGTCGCGGTGAACTCCACGTCCAGCACGAATCCGCCCGTGCACATGACCTCGACGGTCTTGTCCGAGCCCAGCACGATGAGTCCTCCGGTGTTGCCGCGGAGGATCCGTTCGAGGCCGTCGCGCAGGGCCGTGCCGGGTGCCACGGCGCTCAGTGAGGCGCGCATCAGGCCATCGGCACCGGAGCTCCCACCGGACTTTCCGGGAGCTGCCGCCCGGTCGTTGGCTGCCACTGCACTCCTCCGGTCGCAGGTTCTGGGGCGCTCCCGTTTCGCACCTTGGTTCGTACGGACGGGCGAGACCAGGGCAAAGTCTACCGGCGGTCCTCGTCGTCCCGTGGGGCGTCTCGTCTACGCGAGCGCGGAAGGACCCGCAGGGCGTCTCCCATGTCCGCGACTTCCAGCACCTTCATCCCCGGCGGGATCTTGCCGGGGTCGCCCGGGACGAGGGCGTGCGTGAAGCCCAGACGGTGGGCTTCGGAGAGCCTGCGCTGGACGCCCGTCACCCTTCTGACCTCGCCCGCGAGGCCCACCTCGCCGATCGCGACGAGGTTCTTCGGCAGGGGGGTGTCACTGGCCGCGCTGGCCAGCGCGAGCGCGATGGCGAGGTCCGCGGCGGGCTCGGAGAGCTTCACCCCGCCGACCGTCGCGGAGTAGATGTCCCTCTTGCCCAGGGCGCTGATCCTGCCGCGCTGCTCCAGGACGGCGAGCATCATCGAGACGCGGGAGGTCTCCAGACCGGAGGTGGTGCGGCGGGGGGAGGGGATCTGGGAGTCGACGGTGAGCGCCTGCACCTCGGCGACGAGCGGGCGGCGGCCCTCCAGGGTGACGGTCAGACAGGTGCCGGGGACCGGTTCGTCGCGCCGGGTCAGGAAGAGCCCGCTCGGGTCGGTGAGGCCGGTGATGCCCTCGTCGTGCAGTTCGAAGCAGCCGACCTCGTCGGTCGCGCCGTAGCGGTTCTTCACGCCGCGCACCAGGCGCAGGCGGGCGTGCCGGTCGCCCTCGAAGTGCAGGACGACGTCGACCAGGTGCTCCAGCAGGCGGGGGCCCGCGATGGCGCCGTCCTTGGTGACGTGTCCCACGAGCAGCGTGGACATGCCGCGGTCCTTGGAGGCCCTGATCAGGGCGCCGGCCACCTCCCGCACCTGGGCCATGCCGCCGGGCGCCCCGTCGATCTCGGGCGAGGCCACCGTCTGCACGGAGTCCAGGATCAGCAGGGACGGCTTGACGGCGTCCAAGTGGCCGAGCACGGCGGACAGATCCGTCTCCGCCGCGAGGTAGAGGTGGTCGTCGAGGGCGTTGATGCGGTCGGCGCGCAGCCGCACCTGGCTCGCCGACTCCTCGCCGGTGACATAGAGGGTGCGGTGCTCGTCGCTGGCCGCCTTGGCGGCGACGTCGAGCAGCAGCGTGGACTTGCCGACGCCGGGCTCGCCCGCGAGCAGCACCACGGCGCCGGGCACGAGGCCGCCGCCGAGGACCCGGTCCAGCTCGGGCACGCCGGTGGAGCGGGCGGTCGCCTGCCGGCCGTCGACCTGGCCGATGGGCAGCGCCGAGGAGGTGACGCGCCCCGGGGCCGTCGTACGGACCGCGGGCGCGCCGTACTCCTCGATCGTCCCCCAGGCCTGGCACTCGGGGCAGCGGCCGAGCCACTTGGCCGTCTGCCAGCCGCACTCGGTGCAGCGGTAGGACGGACGCTCCTTGGCGGACTTCGTACGGGCAGCCATGCCAGAACGTTAACGGCCCCCACTGACAACGTCGCCGTCCGGCCGTCCGGGCCGCCCGGCGAGGGCCACGGCTCCACTCGCCGTAAACCCCGGCACACCGTCATAAACCGGCCATCACCCCGAGAACGGGCCACGGAACCGAGACCTCCTGTCCCCTTATGAGGGATCGTTTCACCCGTACGGGTTAAATGTGCTCAAGGTGGAAGAAGCCGTCACCGCGACCTGCCTACGGTCCACGAGTGATGAGCAGCAGTCCGGAGACCTCCACCCGCACCACCGGCGCACACCGAGCGCACCGGGAGGCGCGCGACCGAGGCGCGGCGCGAACCCTGGCGCAGCGCCCGCCCGCGCGCTACGAGCCCTATCTGGACGGCCTGTTCACCTACTGCCTCTCCGTGCTGTGCGACCACGACGCCGCCACCGCCGCCCTCGGCGACGTCCTCGCCCTCGCCCAGCGCCGCGGCCAGCGGGTCCCCGAGTCCCCCGACGACCGCCGCGCCTGGCTCTACGCGCTGGCCCGCTGGGCCTGTCTGCGCAAGCTCGCCGAGGCCAAGCAGAAACGTCAGGCCACCCATGCCGCGGGCCGCTCCGGCGCGAGCCCGCAGCCCGCCGCCGCGCCCCTGTCCGAGGAGGCCCAGGAGGACCGCAGGCGCCAACTCGCCCTGCTCGCCTGGCCCGAGGCCGCCGGCACCACGCCCGAACAGCGCGAGGCGCTCGAACTCGCCGTACGGCACCGCCTCGCCGCCCCCGAGGTGGCCGCCGTCCTCGGCCTGGAGCCGCCCGCCGCCCGCGAACTCCTGGCCGCCGCTGCCTGCGAGGTGGAGCGCACCCGCGCCGCCCTCGCCGTGGTCGAGACCGGCACCTGCCCGAGCGTCGCCCGGCTCACCGGGGACAGCCGCCTCGTGCTCAGCACCGCCCTCCGCCGCGAACTGGTGCGCCACGTCGACGACTGCCCGCACTGCCGCCGCACGGCCGAGCGCGCCGTCCCCGGCCGCTGGCCCGGCGCCTCCGTGACCCCCGCGGAGCTGCCCGTCCTGGAGGCGCCCCGCGCCGCCCTGCACGTCGCCATGGGCCACGGCCCCCGCGCGCGGGGCGCCGCGCCCCGCTTCGACCGGCGCGGCTTCCCGATGGACCCCAAGGACCGGGCCGCCCGCCGCGACCGGCTCCGCGCGCGTGCCGTCACCACGACCGTCGTCGCCACCGTCGTCGCCGCACCGGTGCTCGCCCTGTGGGCCGCCTACCGGGGTGCGCCCGTCGGCGAGGGCACCGGCGACCGCTCGGCCAGCGCCAGCGAGGCCAACGGCCCCGGCGCCCTCGACGGCGAGACCGCGGGCGGCGGCTACGAGAACGCGGGAAACTCCACCACCCGCCCCGGCCGTACCGGCAAGCACGCCGAGCCCCATGTCACGGTGGAGGTCGTCAGTGTCAACGGCGCGGGGAAGAAGGGAGCGGCGCAGCTCGACGTCACCGCGAGCACCCGCGGTGACACCACCCTGATCACCCTGACCGCGCGCGGCGACACCCCCGTGCGCTGGTCCGCCACCACGGGCGCCGCCTGGCTCTACCTGAGCCGGTCCTCGGGAACCCTCGACCCGGGCGAGACCTTGACGATCAAGGTGTACGTCGACGCGCTGCGTGAACCGGCCGGCCACTGGACCGCCCGCGTCGCCGTCGCACCCGCCGGAGCCGTCGTCCGCATCGAGGGCTACGGCAGCGCGCCCGGCCCCACCGACCCCGGCCCCTCGGACCCGGGCCCCTCCGACCCGGGAGGGCCCGACCCGGAGCCCACGTCCCCCACCCCGAGCGACCCGCCCCCGACGTCGCCGACCCCGACGCCCACCGACCCGGAGCCGACGCCCACCGACCCGGCGCCCACGGAGCCCACGCCCAGCGACCCGCCCCCGTCGTCCTCCAACCCGGATCCGCCGCCGACCGGTCCGCAACAGCCGACGGACTCGACGCCGCCGCCCAGTGACAGCGGCGACCCGAGCCCCACCACCTCTTGACCCGCGCCTAGGGCAGCCCTAGCCCACCGGGTCCGCGGGATGAGGAGCCAGCAGCGGCAACTGCGACGCCAGCCGCTCCTCGCACAGCTCGACCAGCCGGTCGTAGCCCGCCTTGCCCATCAGCTCGGTCAGCTCCGGCCGGTAGGTGACGTACACCGGGTCGCCGGCGCCGTGCGCCGAGGTCGCCGAGGTGCACCACCAGTGCAGGTCGTGCCCGCCCGGGCCCCAGCCGCGCCGGTCGTACTCGCCGATCGACACCTGGAGGATCCGGGTGTCGTCGGGCCGGTCGATCCACTCGTACGTCCGCCGCACCGGCAGCTGCCAGCAGACGTCCGGCTTGGTCTCCAGCGGCTCGCGGCCCTCCTTCAGCGCCAGGATGTGCAGCGAGCAGCCCGCGCCGCCGGCGAAGCCGGGCCGGTTCTGGAAGATGCACGAGCCCTGGTACGGGCGGGTCTGCCGGGAGCCCTCGTCGTCCTCGGAGACCCAGCCGCTCTCCACACCCACGTCATGGTGCTGCCAGATGTCCGGCGTGAGCCGGGCCACGTATCCGGCCACCCGCTTCTCGTCGTCCTCGTCGGAGAAGTGGGCGCCCAGGCTGCAGCAGCCGTCGTCCGCACGACCTGCTTGGATGCCCTGGCAGCCGCTTCCGAAGATGCAGTTCCAACGAGAGGTCAGCCATGTCAGATCGCACCGGAAGACCTGCTCGTCATCTCCCGGATCGGGGAACTCCACCCATGCGCGGGCGAAGTCCAGCCCCTTCTCGTCCGCAGCCGAGGCCGTCCGCTCCGCCTGCGACGGCTTCTGCGACGGCTTCACCCGCGAAGAACCGCCGGATGATTTGGCCGCCTTCTGGTCCTTCGCCTTTTTCGTCTTTGGCACGAGTCCAGGGTAAGTCGCCCAAGCCCGGGATCGGCACAGCTCCGGGGGCGGTGAACGGCCCGGCGGGCAGTAGCGTGCCCTACATGAGACTCGGTGTCCTCGACGTGGGATCGAACACGGTGCATCTGCTGGTGGTGGACGCGCACCCGGGCGCGCGTCCGCTGCCCGCGCACTCGCACAAGGCGGAGCTGCGCCTGGCCCAACTGCTCGACGAGAGCGGTGCCATCGGCCCCGACGGGGTCGACAAACTGGTGTCGGTCGTCAAGGACGCGCTCCAGGCCGCCGAGGACAAGGGCGTCGAGGACCTGCTGCCGTTCGCGACCTCCGCGGTGCGCGAGGCCAGCAACGCCGACGACGTCCTGGCGCGCGTGAAGGCCGAGACCGGGGTGGAGCTCCAGGTCCTCAGCGGCGCGGAGGAGGCCCGGCTCACCTTCCTCGCCGTGCGCCGCTGGTTCGGCTGGTCGGCCGGGAAGCTCCTGGTCCTGGACATCGGCGGCGGCTCCCTGGAGATCGCCTACGGCATCGACGAGGAACCGGACGCGGCCGTGTCGCTGCCGCTCGGCGCCGGGCGGCTCACCGCCGGCTGGCTGACCGCGGACCCGCCGGAACCCGACGACATCCGCGCGCTGCGCCGGCATGTCCGCGCCCAGATCGCGCGGACGGTCGGCGAGTTCAGCCGCTTCGGGCGCCCCGATCACGTCGTCGCCACCTCCAAGACCTTCAAGCAGCTCGCCCGCATAGCAGGCGCCGCCCGCTCCACGGAGGGCCTCTACGTCCAGCGCGAGCTGAAGCGGGAGTCCCTGGAGGCGTGGGTCCCGCAGCTCGCCGGGATGACGGTGGCGCAGCGCGCTGAGCTGCCCGGCGTCTCGGAGGGCCGCGCGGGCCAGCTGCTGGCGGGCGCGCTGGTGGCCGAGGGCGCGATGGACCTGTTCGGGGTGGAGACCCTGGAGGTCTGCCCGTGGGCCCTGCGCGAGGGCGTGATCCTGCGCCGCCTGGACCACATGCCGGTGGTCTGAGGGGTGTGGCCGGCTCATCGGACGGCGCTCCGAGGCACGCGGCCGGGCGATCGGCCGGATGCCGGGGGCGTGCGGCTGGGGTCGGCCGGGGGTTCGGGGCGTGCGAGGCCGTACTGTCCGAGGGCGGTTGGGGGGCGTGCGGCCGGGCGATCGGCCGGATGCCGGGGGCGTGCGGCCGGGGTCGGCCGGGGGTTCGGGGCGTGCGAGCCCGTACCGTCCGACGGAGGTCGGAGGCGTGCCGCCGGGGGCCCGAGGCGTACGAGGCCGGATCATCCGCCGGTTGACTCCGAGGCGTGCGAGGGGCGCAGCCGTACGCGGTTGTGAGCCCCGCGCCTCCCCGTGCTTCGAGGCGACGGGGCGTACGAGGTGAGGCCCGCGCGCCGGCCCCGCGCAACCCCGTACGCGGAGGCGACCGGGCGCGTGAGGCGAGCCCCGCGCACGCCACCCGCAACCTCCCGGCGCCGACGAAACCCCACGTCACGCCTCCCGGCGGAGGGCCGACCCCACCTCACGCCGCCCCGCGTTCACCGAGAACCCCGCGATTTCGAGCCACCCCCGCGTGAAGTGCGCCACGCGCCGCCCCCGCCTCCCGCCCCGCCGCACCCCCACCGGAACGAGCCCCCGCACCCCGCCCGGGGAGCCCGCCCCGCCGCCCCCGGCCCGCAGCCGGAAGCCCCGCAAAAGCCCTGTACGCGCGCTTGCGAGCCGCCCCCGCGCTCCCTCCCGGGCCCCACCCCGGCCCGCCCCGGGGGCCCGCGCCGCCCCCTGGCCGAGAGCCGTGCCCGCACAGCCCGTGCACGGCGATCGGCCCCCCGGCGCCGAGTGCGGCGCCGTACCCTGTCCCTCGTGGCAGAACCAGTCGTGCGGATCCCGGATGCGAAGGTCGCTCTGTCGACGGCCTCGGTGTATCCGGAGTCGACGGCGACGGCCTTCGAGATCGCCGCGCGCCTCGGGTACGACGGCGTCGAGGTCATGGTGTGGACCGACCCGGTCAGCCAGGACATCGAGGCCCTGCGCCGACTCAGCGACCACCACCGGATGCCGATCCTCGCCGTGCACGCCCCCTGTCTGCTCATCACCCAGCGGGTGTGGTCCACCGACCCCTGGACCAAGCTCAAGCGCGCCCGCGCGGCGGCCGAGAAGCTGGGCGCCGACACGGTCGTCGTGCACCCCCCGTTCCGCTGGCAGCGCCAGTACGCGCGGGACTTCGTCACCGGAATCTGGCGGATGGCGAACGAGACGGACGTGCGGTTCGCCGTCGAGAACATGTACCCCTGGCGCTACCGCGACCGCGAGATGCTCGCGTACGCCCCCGACTGGGACGTCACCAAGGACGACTACCGCCACTTCACGATCGATCTCAGCCACACCGCGACCTCCCGCACGGACGCCGTGGACATGATCGACCGGATGGGCGACCGCCTCGGCCATGTGCACCTCGCCGACGGCCGGGGCTCGGCCAAGGACGAGCACCTCGTCCCCGGCCGCGGCACCCAGCCCTGCGCCGAGGTACTGGAACGGCTCGCCCTGACCGGTTTCGACGGCCACGTCGTGATCGAGGTCAACACCCGGCGGGCGATGTCCAGCGCCGAGCGGGAGGCCGACCTCGCCGAGGCGCTCGCCTTCACCCGGCTCCACCTGGCCTCCGCCGTGAAGGTGCCACGCCCGTGACGGACACCGCGGCCCCCCGCCGGGGCCGGGGCCGGCGCACCCGCAGCGAGGCCGCCGGCACCCGGGACCGAATCCTGACCGTGGCCCGGGCGGAGTTCTCCGAACGGGGCTACGAGAAGACCTCCGTACGCGGCATCGCCAAGGCGGCCGGCGTGGACTCGGCCCTGGTGCACCACTACTTCGGCACCAAGGAACAGGTCTTCGAGGCGGCCGTGGAGGTCGCCTTCGCGCCCGTGATCAAGGCCCGCGACAGCGTGTTCGAGGGGCCGATCGAGGGAGTGGGCGAACGCCTGACCCGGATGATCCTCGGGCTCTGGGAGAACCCGGTGACACGGACCCCGCTGCTCGCGATCGTCCGTTCCGCCGTCAACAACGAGGCCGCCGCCGCCGTCTTCCGCAAGCTGATCGCCGCCCAGCTGCTGCGCCGGATCGGCGAACAGCTCGACCTCCCCGAGGCCGACCTGCGCGCCGAACTCGCGGCGGCCCAGCTCGTCGGCGTGGCGATGATGCGGTACGTGATGAAGATCGAGCCGCTCGCCTCCGCCGACCCGGAGCGGATCATCGCGCGGGTGGCACCGGTGGTGCAGGGCCACCTGATGAGCCCGTAGACCCCCGTACGCCCCGGGCTTCCCGGCGCGGACCCGGAACCGGGCTTCCCGGCGCGGACCCGGGCCCCGGAACCCGGCGGGGGAACCGGACCCCGGCCGCCCGCCGAGACGCGTATCCCGTATTACGGACACCGTGTCCGCCCCCTGGATGACCGGCGTACGCTCAATAGCAGCCCTATCTGTCTGAAGGAGCGAGCGACGATGCCCGAGCTGAGGTCCCGCACAGTCACCCACGGCCGCAACATGGCGGGCGCCCGCGCCCTTATGCGCGCCTCCGGTGTACCCGGTGCGGACATCGGCCGAAAGCCGATCATCGCCGTGGCCAACAGCTTCACGGAGTTCGTTCCCGGCCACACCCACCTCCAGCCGGTCGGCCGGATCGTCAGCGAGGCGATCACCGAGGCCGGCGGCATCGCGCGCGAGTTCAACACGATCGCGGTGGACGACGGCATCGCCATGGGCCACGGCGGCATGCTGTACAGCCTGCCCTCCCGCGACCTGATCGCCGACAGCGTGGAGTACATGGTCGAGGCGCACTGCGCCGACGCCCTGATCTGCATCTCCAACTGCGACAAGATCACCCCGGGCATGCTGAACGCCGCCCTGCGGCTGAACATCCCGACGGTCTTCGTCTCCGGCGGCCCGATGGAGTCCGGTCGCGCCACGCTGGTCGACGGCACCGTCCGCACCCTGGACCTGGTCGACGCGATCTCCGACGCGGTGAACGACAAGATCTCCGACGAGGACATCCTCCGTATCGAGGAGAACGCCTGTCCGACCTGCGGCAGCTGTTCCGGCATGTTCACCGCCAACTCGATGAACTGCCTGACCGAGGCCATCGGCCTGAGCCTGCCCGGCAACGGCTCGGTCCTGGCGACGCACACGGCCCGCAAGGAGCTCTACGTCGCCGCGGCCCGCACCGTCATGGACATCACCCGCCGCTACTACGAGCAGGACGACGAGACGGTCCTGCCCCGCAACGTCGCCACCTTCCGGGCCTTCGAGAACGCCATGGCCCTGGACATCGCGATGGGCGGCTCCACCAACACGATCCTGCACCTGCTCGCCGCCGCGCAGGAGGCGGGCGTCCCCTTCGGCCTGCACGAGATCGACGCGGTCAGCCGCCGCGTCCCGTGCCTGGCGAAGGTCGCGCCGAACGTCGCCAAGGACCGCACGTACTACATGGAGGACGTGCACCGCGCCGGCGGCATCCCCGCCCTCCTCGGCGAACTGCACCGCGCGGGCCTGCTCAACGAGGACGTGCACGCCGTGCACAGCCCGTCCCTGTCGGACTGGCTGAAGACCTGGGACGTCCGCGGCGGCTCCCCCTCCGCCGAGGCGGTCGAGATGTGGCACGCGGCCCCGGGCTGCGTCCGGTCGGCCGAGGCGTTCTCCCAGTCCGAGCGCTGGGAGGCGCTCGACGAGGACGCCGAGGGCGGCTGCATCCGCAGCGCCGAGCACGCGTACTCCAAGGACGGCGGCCTCGCCGTGCTGCGCGGCAACCTCGCCGTGGACGGCTGCGTGGTCAAGACGGCCGGCGTCGACGAGTCCATCTGGACCTTCGAGGGCCCGGCCGTGGTCTGCGAGTCCCAGGAAGCGGCCGTCGAGAAGATCCTCAACAAGCAGGTGACCGACGGCGACGTCGTCGTCATCCGCTACGAGGGCCCCAAGGGCGGCCCCGGTATGCAGGAGATGCTCTACCCGACCTCCTTCCTCAAGGGCCGCGGCCTCGGCAAGACCTGCGCGCTGATCACCGACGGCCGCTTCTCCGGCGGCACTTCGGGCCTGTCCATCGGCCACGCCTCCCCGGAGGCCGCCTCCGGCGGCACGATCGCCCTCGTCGAGGACGGCGACCGCATCCGCATCGACATCCCGAACCGCACGATCGAGCTGCTCGTCGACGACGCCGAACTCGCCCGCCGCGAGCAGGCGTTGAACGGCGTGTACGCCCCGAAGAACCGCGAGCGCAAGGTCTCGGCCGCGCTGCGCGCCTACGCCGCCATGGCGACCAGCGCCGACAAGGGCGCCGTCCGCGACGTCAGCAAGCTGGGCTGACACCCGGGCACCACGTCCCAGGGCTGACACCCGGGCACCACGTCCCAGGGCCGTCCGCGGGCGCGGGCGGCCCTTCGGCGTGTCACCAGCGGGACGGATCCCGGGTGTCCGCCGCGAAGACGGAACCGTTGGGGGCGCCGGCGAACACCCGGCCCCCGGCGAGCACCGGCGCGGGCACCTCCGTCGCGACCCAGTCCGCCTTCGCGGAGAGCCTCGGCGGCGTCTGCCCGACCAGCAGGCCCTCCTCGGCGTCGACGGCGAGGATCCGCCCGTCGGCCGCGGTGACATAGACGTACCGCCCGTCGGTGACCGGCGCCGAACCCCGGCTCACGGACGTCTCCAGTGACCACAGCCGCTTGCGCCGTTCCAGGTCGAGCGCGTCCAGGGCGCCGCCGCGGGACAGCAGATGAACCACGTCCCCGCGCACCGTGGCCAGGGGGTCCTGGCGGGGTACGGGCAGGGTCATCCGCAGCGGCTTGCGGGTACCGGGGGTGAAACGCAGAACGGCGGTGGCATCACCGCTCGCGGGCTCGACGACCAGGAAGAACAGGACGCCCTCGCGGGCGGCGAACGGTTCGAGCATCCCCTCCAGCCGCTCCTCCCACCGCACGGCGCCCGACGCCGGGTCCACGGCGGTGACCAGTGTGCTCGTGCCGTCGTCGGAGACATGGCTCGCGTACGCCAGCGGGTCCCCGGGGAACGACGAGAAGTAGGGCCTGTCCTGGCCGGGGATCCGACGGCTCCACTCGGTCCGGCCCGTCGCCCCGTCCAGCGCGGTGACGGTGCCGTCGGCGGCGGTGAACAGCAGCATGCCGCCCACCGCACGCATACCGCTGTGGTCGGGCGTGGCGCGTGTCCAGCGTGCGGCGCCGGAGGTGGGGTCGAGGCCCGCCAGCCGGGCGTCCTCGTCGGTCAGGGGCTGCACCAGCCCGCCGGACAGGGCCGGGGGCTCGCTCCGGAACGCCGTGCTCGCCACCGGGCGCTGCCACAGCACGGTGCCGTCCGACGGTTCCAGCGCGAACACCGTGCCGGGCTGCGCGCACAGCAGCCGCTTCGCGCCGTACGAGCACTGCGGGACGGCCGGCGCGCCGGAGACCGTCGGGGTCTCCCACGGTTCGAAGGCCGCGGAGGCGGGGCCGGTGCCGCGGGCCCGGGGCACCGGGCCGTCGCCGTCGGCGAGTTGCACCACCGCGAAGGCGCCGGAGACGAGGAGCGCCGAGACCACCCCGGCCAGCACCGCCTTGCGCCGCCAGGGCTTCCCGGGCCCGCGCGTGGCTGGCTCCCCGCCGTCACCGGGCTCGGCCTCGACGGCGCGGGACTCCCCGCCGTTCTCCTTCTCTTTCTCCTTCTTCCGCTCCTCGTCGGTCCGCTGCGCCGGTATGAACGCCTGGGTGTCGTAGGCGGCAGCCACCGAACGCAGCTCGCGCATCAACTCGTCGGGCGTGGGCCGGTCCTCGGGCTCCTTGGCGAGGCAGCGCAGCACCAGCGGCGCGAGGTTCTGCGGCACGCCGGCCAGGTCGGGTTCGTCGTGGACGACCTGGTACGCGACGACGTACGGGCTGTCGGAGTCGAACGGCCCCCGTCCCGTGGCCGCGTGGACCATCAGCGACCCCAGCGCGAAGACGTCCGCCGCGGGGCCGACCTCCCTCGGCCGCCGGAACTGCTCGGGCGCCATGAACGGCGGGGTGCCGATCAACTTCCCCGTCTCGGTGCGCAGTTCGCTGTCCTTTGGCCGGGAAATGCCGAAGTCGATGACCTTCGGCCCGTCCTCGGCGAGCAGCACGTTGCTCGGCTTCAGGTCCCGGTGCACCACGCCGACGCGGTGGATGTCGCGCAGCGCCTCGGCCAGCCCGGCCATCAGCCGACGCAGCTGCTCCGAACTCATCGAGCCGTTCCGCTTGACCTCCTCGGAGAGGGTCGGCCCGGGGATGAACAGGGTTGCCATCCAAGGCCGTTCAGCCGTCGGATCGGCATCGACGACCGGCGCGGTGAAGGCGCCGCTCACCTTCCGGGCCGCCGCGATCTCCTGCCGGAAACGGCCCCTGAACTCGCGGTCCCTGGCGAACTCGGCATGGATGACCTTCACCGCGAGCTTCATCCCCGAGGTGCTGCGGGCCAGATGTACGACGCCCATGCCACCCGATCCCAGACAGGACTCCAGCCTGTAGTGCCCGGCGTACTCCGGAAGTTCCGCTTCCGCGCCCGCTCCGACGTTCCGCTGTGGCGCCATGGGACCACCCCCGTGCTGTTCGTCCGCGCGCGCGACGCACGGAGCCTAGTCGATGATGCGTACGAGACAGAGGCGGCTTGCTGGCCCCGGCGTGCGAATCGTGTACGGGTGTTTCGTGGCGTGATTCAGGGGAATCAACGGGGTCCCATGGCAGCCATGGGGTTCAACGGGGGGAGTCCTTCATGAGTGTTGACCGAGCGGACGAGGCGACCGCGGACGCGCAGCCGGAGGCGCTCGCCGCCACGTCCTACCGCACCTACGCGGTCGCCCCGGGCGTCCGCCTCAACGTCCGCAGCGGACCCGGCACGGGTTACGACATCGTCCGCGTCCTGCCGGAGGGCACCCGGGTCCCGATCTACTGCCAGACGCCGGGCACGACGGTGACCGGCCCCTACGGCACCTCGAAGATCTGGGACAACATCAGCAACGGCGAGTTCGTCTCGGACGCCTACGTCCAGACGGGCAGCGACGGCTACGTCGCCTCGCGCTGCGGCTGACCTCCCGGAGGACGACGTGGTCCCGGTCACGGCCGGGACCACGGCAGGCCGCCATAATCGACGGGTGAGCGACGTGAACGGCACCCCAGACCAGGCCGCGGGCCCCCGCCCCGAGCCCATCCGCTTCTTCGGCACGACCTGGGTCGACCACACCGGCGGCTATCCGGCCCGCCGGGCCGGCGTCGCGGCCGGCTCACTGGCGGCCGCGGTGGCCTCCTGCTTCGTCCTCCGCTTCGCCTACGAGGGCCTCGCGATCGCCGACATCGGCAGCTTCGTCACGGTCCTCATGATCGTGATGTTCGCGATCTGCAGCGCCCTCGCCTTCCGCAACACCTGGGACGGCTTCGCCAAGCGCCCGGACCCCGCCCGCCAGGCATCCCTCCGGGGCCTGCTGACCATCGGTTTCGTCGGCTCCCTGCTCGCCTACTTCCTCCGCTCCCTCACCGAGGCCCCCGGAGAGAAACTCCACCGCGAGGAATACGAGACCGCCCGCCACCAGTACGAAAAGCGCACCAAGCGCCGCACAGGCAACCCCTCAAAGAAGCGCCGCACCCCCTGACCGCCCCACACAGCACAGCGGTCCCGCACCCCCAACCCACCACCAACGAAGCACCCCTGCCCGGACACCCCGGGCCGGCCGAAGCTGACACGCCCCGCAGCCCCAGCCCCCGTGCGCTCGGTCCACCGGAAGCGAAGCACCCCCGCGCCAGCATGCCGGGCCGGCCGAAGCTGACACGCCCCGCAGCCCCAGCCCCCGTGCGCTCGGCCCGCCGGAAGCGAAGCACCCCCGCCCCGGTACCCCGGCCCGGCCGAAGCTGACACGGCTCCCAGCCCAGCCCCGTGCGCCCGGCTCCGACGCGCCCCAGCCCCAGCCCGCCGAAAGCGAAGCACTCCCGCCCCGGCGTTCCCGACCGGCGCGCGGACGCCCCAACCGCAGCAGCTCCCGACCGGGGGATCAGCGCGCTCACCGGCCCCCTGACCGGCCCGCCCCACCTCCGCGCACGCAGCCCAGCCCCTGCACCCACAGTCGCTGCAGCCCCCGACCCCCGCACCCACAGTCGCCGCGCACCCCCAACCCCATACGCGCAGCGACGCCGCACACCTGCCCTCCGCGTGGAGCGCCGCGTACCCCGTCCCCGCCCCCGCGCGGAGCGCCCCGTACTTCTCACCGAATCCTGACCCCACCCCGCCCTCGCCCCGGCCACCATGGCCGTATGACGGCTGTGCCTTCCCACTCCACCCGCGCCCACTCCTTCAACGCCGCCGCGGCCCAGTACGCCGCCAACCGCCCCTCCTACCCACCCGCCCTCCTCGACGCCGTCGAGGAACTGGCCGGCCGCCCCCTCGCGGGCGCCCGCGTCGTGGACATCGGCGCGGGTACGGGCATCGCCACCGCACTGCTGCACGCCCGTGGTGCCGAGGTCGTCGCCGTCGAACCCGGAGAGGGCATGGCGGCCGAGTTCCGCAAGGCGCACCCCGGCATCCCCATCGTCCGGGGGGACGGCAACAGCATCCCGCTCGCCGACTCCAGCGTGGACCTGATCACCTCGGCCCAGGCCTGGCACTGGACCGACCCGGCCCGCTCGGTCCCGGAGGCCCTGCGCGTACTGCGCCCGGGCGGCGCGCTCGCCCTGTGGTGGAACACCAACGTCCTCGACGTGCCCTGGGCGGCGGCCCAGGCGCTGCGCGCCGAGAAGTTCTTCGGCATCGACCCGGTCGTGGAGCGGAGCGGCACCGGTTCCCGGGCCGCCGACCCGGACGGAGTCCTCGACTTCACCCAGCGTCTGGTCCGCTGGAGCCGCCGCGTTCCGGTCGACACCCACCTCGCCAACATCGGCAGCCACTCGGTCTTCCTCGTCCACGGCGAGGAGGCGAGCGCCGCCTTCCTCGCCGAGGAGCGGACCCACCTGCTGAAGGCGTTCCCCGACGGCATCGTCGAGGAGACCTACGACGTGGACCTCCTGGTCGCCCTCAAGCCATAACCACCCACCCCTCCCGCGCCGCGGCCCACCACCTCGGGGGCCGCGGCGTTCGCGTTCCCCGTGACGTAGGCGCACAAAGCGGACCGCCCGCCTCCAACCGCTTCCCCGCGCGCCGGATCGCCCCCCGACACCCCTTGACGGCGCCCCTCGAATGGGTCGTTAATCAGCACATGATGAATATCAACTCGGACCCACAGCCCGCCCGAACACCTCCAGAAACGGGCAAATCACCCTCGGAATCCAGCCACCGCACCTCCGACGACACCCCGGCCGTCCGCGCCGAAGGCCTCACCGTCCACCGAGGCCCCCGCACCGTCCTGCAAGGCATCGACTTCACCGTCCCGCGCGGCCAGATCACCGGACTCCTCGGCCCGTCCGGCTGCGGCAAGTCGACCCTGATGCGCTCGATCGTCGGCACCCAGGCCAAGGTCACCGGCACCCTCGACGTCCTCGGCCACCCCGCCGGCCACCCCTCCCTGCGCACCCGCATCGGCTACGTCACCCAGGCCCCCTCCGTCTACGACGACCTCACCGTCCGCCAGAACCTCGAATACTTCGCGGCGATCCTCGCCCCCGGCCACGCCGCCGCCGACCAGCGCCACGAGAACGTCACCCGCGCCATCGAGGACGTGGACCTCACCAGCCACACCGACGCCCTCGCCGGCAACCTCTCCGGCGGCCAGCGCAACCGTGTCTCCCTCGCCGTCGCCCTCCTCGGCACCCCCGAACTCCTGGTCCTCGACGAACCCACCGTCGGCCTCGACCCCGTCCTCCGCCGCGACCTGTGGTCCCTCTTCCACGACATTGCCACCCGCCGCGGCGCGACCCTGCTCATCTCCTCCCACGTCATGGACGAGGCCGAGCGCTGCCACCGCCTCCTGCTGATGCGCGAGGGCCGGATCCTCGCCGACGACACCCCCGACGCCCTGCGCACCCGCAGCGACTCCGACACCGTCGAAGCGGCGTTCCTGCACCTGGTGGACGAAGCGGTCGCGGCCGCCGCCCGCGAGAAGGAGACCAGCCGATGAGCACCACCACCCGCCCGGCCGCACCGGCCCCGACCGGCGCCCTGAACCTCTCCCGCACCACCGCCACCGCCGCCCGGGTCCTGCGCCAGCTCCGCCACGACCCGCGCACCATCGCGCTGATGATCCTCGTCCCCTGCGTGATGCTCTTCCTGCTCCGCTACGTCTTCGACGGCAGCCC
The DNA here is from genome assembly GCF_040299205.1 of Streptomyces sp. NPDC000983. Classification (NCBI taxonomy): domain Bacteria; kingdom Bacillati; phylum Actinomycetota; class Actinomycetes; order Kitasatosporales; family Streptomycetaceae; genus Streptomyces; species Streptomyces sp. NPDC000983. The sequence goes on from NZ_JBEPBM010000008.1 coordinate 262,906, forward strand.
GCAGACCTTCGACAGCATCGGCGCGTCCCTCCTCGGGATCTTCCCGCTGATCACGATGTTCCTGGTCACCTCCATCGCCACCCTGCGCGAACGCACCTCGGGCACCCTGGAACGCCTGCTCGCCATGCCCCTGGGCAAGGGCGACCTGATCGCCGGCTACGCCCTGGCCTTCGGCACCATCGCGATCGTCCAGTCCGTCCTCGCCACCGCCCTCGCCCTGTGGGGCCTCGGTCTGGACGTCACCGGCAGCCCGTGGCTGCTTCTGCTGGTCGCTCTCCTCGACGCCCTGCTGGGCACCGCGCTCGGGCTCTTCGTCTCGGCCTTCGCTGCCTCCGAGTTCCAGGCCGTCCAGTTCATGCCGGCCGTGATCTTCCCCCAGCTCCTCCTCTGCGGACTGTTCACACCCCGCGACAACATGCACCCCGTCCTGGAGGCCATCTCCAACGTCCTCCCCATGTCCTACGCCGTCGACGGCATGAACGAAGTCCTCAAGCACTCCGACATGACCGCCACCTTCGTCCGTGACGCACTGATCGTCGCGGGCTGCGCCCTCCTCGTCCTGACCCTCGGAGCCGCCACCCTGCGCCGCCGCACCGCCTGACCCCCCGCCCGATCCCGCCCACCGGACACCCCACCCGCACTCAAGCCCCCGATGGGAGGATGAACACCGGACGACGCAACCCCGGAGGGCACCCCAGCCATGACCCAGAAAGTCGCAGTCCTCGGCACCGGCAAGATCGGTGAAGCGCTGCTGAGCGGAATGATCCGAGGGGGCTGGGGCCCGGCCGACCTCCTGGTCACCGCCCGCCGCCAGGAACGGGCGGACGAACTCCGCGGCCGCTACGGCGTCACCCCGGTCAGCAACGCGGAAGCCGCCAAGACCGCCGACACCCTGATCCTCACGGTCAAGCCGCAGGACATGGGCACCCTCCTCGACGAACTCGCTCCGCACGTCCCCGCCGACCGCCTGATCATCAGCGGTGCCGCGGGCATCCCCACCTCCTTCTTCGAGGAGCGCCTCACCGCGGGCACCCCCGTCGTCCGTGTCATGACCAACACCCCCGCCCTCGTCGACGAGGCCATGTCCGTCATCTCCGCCGGCAGCCACGCCACCGAGAGCCACCTCGCCCACGCCGAGGAGATCTTCGGCTCGGTCGGCAAGACCCTGCGCGTCCCCGAGTCCCAGCAGGACGCCTGCACCGCCCTCTCCGGCTCCGGCCCGGCCTACTTCTTCTATCTGGTCGAAGCCATGACCGACGCCGGCATCCTGCTCGGCCTGCCCCGCGACAAGGCCCACGACCTCATCGTCCAGTCCGCGATCGGCGCCGCGACGATGCTCCGCGACAGCGGCGAGCACCCCGTCAAACTCCGCGAGAACGTCACCTCGCCGGCGGGCACCACCATCAACGCCATCCGCGAACTGGAGAACCACGGCGTACGCGCCGCCCTCATCGCCGCCCTCGAAGCGGCCCGCGACCGCAGCCGCGAACTCGCCTCCGGCAACAACAGCTGACACCCGGCCGCCCCTGCCCCCCAGGGGCGGCCGTCGCCGTACCCGGACCAGCCCTAAGCGGTCACCCCGATATCCGCGGACGCAGCCGGCAGCAGCCCGATCGCCCGATACGCGGCGTCCACGACCGGCCGGGCCATCGCCCGAGCCCTCTCCGCACCATCCCGCAGCACCCCCTCCACCTGGCCGGCATCGGCGCACAGCTCCCTGTGCCGCTCCTGCACAGGCATGAGCACCTCCACCACGGCCTCCGCGGTGTCCCGTTTCAAAGCGCCATACGACTCATATACACCGCTCAACGCCGAGGGGTTCCCACCCGTGCACGCCGCGAGGATCTCCAGCAGATTCGCCAGGCCCGGCCGCCCCTCCCGGTCGTAGACGACCTCCCGCCCGCTGTCGGTGACGGCCCGCATGATCTTCTTCCGCACCACGTCCGGCTCGTCCAGCAGGTACACGATCCCCGGACCGGCGTCGTCGCTCTTGCCCATCTTCGACGCCGGCTCCTGGAGGTTCATCACCCGGGCCGCCACCGCCGGATGCGTGGCCCGCGGCACCACGAAGGTGTTCCCGTACCGCTGGTTGAAGCGCACGGCCAGATCCCGGGTGAGCTCCACATGCTGGGCCTGGTCGTCCCCGACCGGAACCTCGTCGGTGCCGTAGGCCAGGATGTCCGCCGCCATCAGCACCGGATACGTGAGCAGCGACAGCCGCACGCTCCCACCGCGCTCCCGTTCCCGTCCGGCCTTCTCCTTGTACTGGATCATCCGCCGCATCTCGCCGTCCGTGGCCACGCACTCCAGCAGGTACGACAGCCGAGCGTGCTCGTCCACATGACTTTGTACGAACACGGTGCACAGCGTCGGATCCAGCCCCACCGCGAGCAGCAGCGTGGCCGCCTGCCGGCTCAGCCTGCGCACCCGCGCCGGATCGTGGTCAACGGTGAGCGCGTGCAGGTCGACGATGCAGAACACGGCGTCGGACCGGTGCTGGTCGACCTCGGCCCAGCGCCGCATGGCCCCCAGATAGTTCCCCAGCGTCAGATGCCCGGTCGGCTTGACCCCGCTGAACACCCGCGTCATCTCTCCACCTCCTGGTCGAGACCGCCGCACCCGGCCGGCCGACCCTCTGGAGGGAGATACGAAAACGGCCGCCGAGGCGGCGGCCGTTGAGTGCATACGTGAGAACGGCCGCCGTCAGGCGGCCCACCACAGCTGGGTGCACGTACGCGTAGTCATGGCCGCCACCTTACGCCTCTGGGGGGTCGTCCGGACCTGGGTTGACACGGCTCTACGCGATCCGTACTGTTCTCCGAGTTGTCCGACGTGAGCGCCGACTCCGGTCGGTCCCCGGACAGCCATTCCGCAAGAACCAGCCAACACCTCGACGACAGTCGTTCCGTCTGCCGTCGTGTCATTGGCATGCGTATTTGCGAAATGAGGAATCCACGTTCGAAAGGACGCGGCCCCCGATTAGCTCGGGAGCCGGGAATCCGCTAAAGTCTCACTCGTCGGAACGGCCCGCAACGGCCGTACAGACAACTCCCGCTGACTGGGAATCAGGGCCGAAAGGATCTGATAGAGTCGGAACCGCCGGAAAGGGAAACGCGAAAGCGAGAACCTGGAAAGCACCGAGGAAATCGGATCGGAAAGATCTGATAGAGTCGGAAACGCAAGACCGAAGGGAAGCAGCCCGGAGGAAAGCCCGAGAGGGTGAGTACAAAGGAAGCGACCGTTCCT